>NZ_QSIG01000078.1:0-8618 GCF_003468525.1 Prevotella sp. AM34-19LB
ATATAATATATATATATATATATATATATAATAATTACTTATAATTTATAACCATAGAAAGGGTAACTATCCCGAAAAAAACTGAATACTGAATACTGAACACCCTCTTAGATACCTCGCGCACTAGGTATCATGGCAGCATCAGGGGAAGATAGTACTAGTACGCGTACATAGTACGTACTAGGTAAATATAAAAATATTTTCGTACCTTTGCACCCGTAATCAGGCAAGTAAAGTCTGGTTGCGGACGTTTTTTGTTTATAGGAATCCGGTGCCGTTCCTAAAAATAGAAATTTGGTGAATATCTCGCAGTCCAACCCTTTAACATTACTGAAGTTTCGCATGTGGTTTAAGTACGGGCTGAAGGCCCAAAAGGTCCTAGCCCAGGGCAACGCCCTGGGTATAAAAGCAATCAGCAAGGCGCCCTGTAAGGGCGACAGGGTTGCGTCCATAATAACCCAGGGCGATGCCCTGGGCTAGGGGCTTCTGCCCTTTCAGGGCGTGTGGAGCTTACATGCGAAACTTGAGTAACATTATAAATTAATATAGTAAGAAAAATTTATCTTTCTTTGGCGCAGGCATAGTCAAGGCTAATCGATGATGCAGAGAAACTGGTGAACCGCCATTACATCGAGAAAAATCTTCCGAAGGGAGCAAATGCCGACGGAGCTGACGGAATGCTAGGCGGAAAGGTGTTCAGTATTCAGTTATTCAGTTTTAAGAAGCTATTATTTCGTTACGACGGACTCAACCTGAGAGCGTATAACTCGCTGAAAATGAGTACATTTGCAGATGTTCGAACTCCACAGCAGAAGGCGGCGCTGAAAGCGCTCATTGAGCAGCTGAAGGAGGAATATCACGAGGCGACGGTTCATGGGCACAATGAGTTCGCCAGCAAGGATTGTCCTTGCTTCGATGTAAAGAAGGAGTGGGGTGAATAAACCAAAAAAAAGGAAACAAAAAAGCCTTGGTTGCCAAAATAGCAACCAAGGCCCATTATGTTAGAATCTGAAATATTCTTTGATTAGATCTGCTCGCTCCAGTCCTCCTGGCTCTTACGAACGTAAGTCTGGTAACGGAGCTTAGCCATCTTCTCTGCCTGAGAGAAGAGCTCATCAGCCTCCTTAGGGAATGCCTTCTGTACAGAGAGGTAACGAACCTCACCGAGCAAGAAGTCGCGGAAGTTCTCCCAGTTTGGAGCCTTTGAGTCGAGTGTGAATGGGTTCTTACCCTCATCAGCCAACAGTGGGTTGTAACGCCACAAGTGCCAGTAACCGCACTCAACAGCCAACTCTTCCTCGTGCTGTGAACGACCCATACCGCCCTTACGCTTCAAACCGTGGTTGATACATGGTGCGTAAGCGATGATGAGTGATGGACCTGGATAAGCCTCAGCCTCGCGGATTGCCTTCAATGTCTGAGCATTGTCAGCACCCATAGCTACCTGAGCTACGTAGATGTAACCGTATGTAGTCTGCATCAAACCGAGATCCTTCTTGCGGATACGCTTACCCTGAGCAGCGAACTGTGCGATAGCACCGAGTGGAGTTGACTTAGAAGACTGACCACCAGTGTTAGAGTAAACCTCAGTATCGAGTACCAGGATGTTAACATCCTCACCAGAAGCCAATACGTGGTCGAGACCACCGTAACCGATATCATAAGAAGCACCGTCACCACCGATGATCCACTGTGAACGCTTAACGAGGTAGTGATCCAAAGTCTTGAGCTCCTTGCAGATTGGGCAACCCTTCTCAGCGCCGGCAGCGATGAGAGGCTTCAACTCTGCAGCAGCCTCCTTAGAACCCTCTGAATCGTTCATGTTAGCAACCCACTTGTCAGCAGCTGCTACGAACTCAGCAGGAACATGCTCCTGAGCCTTAGCCTCTTCAAGCAAGTGAGCGATGCGCTCCTTCATCTTCTTGTTACCCATTACCATACCGAGACCGAATTCGCAGAAGTCCTCGAACAATGAGTTGTCGAATGCAGGACCCTGACCCTTAGCGTTCTTTGTATATGGAGTAGATGGGATAGAAGCTGAGTAGATAGAAGAACAACCAGTAGCGTTAGCAATCATCTGACGATCACCGAAGAGCTGAGAAATCAACTTAACGTATGGAGTCTCACCACAACCAGAGCAAGCACCAGAGAACTCGAACAATGGCTGAGCGAACTGAGAGTTCTTAGGGCTCTGCTTGATGTCTACGAGATCCTGCTTAGAAGCTACCTTGTGTACGAGGTACTCCCAGTTAGCTGCTTCCTTGACCATATCCTCTGCGTCAACGTTGAATGGAACCATTGTCAACGCCTTCTCACCCTTCTTACCTGGGCAGACGTCAGCACAGTTACCACAACCCAAACAGTCGAGTACTGAAGTCTCGATGCGGAAGTGCATTCCAGCCAAAGCCTTAGGTGCCTTAACATCCTGAGTCTCGAGACCCTCGATGCCTGCAAGCTCCTCGTCGGTCAATACGAATGGACGGATAGCTGCGTGAGGACAAACGAATGAACACTTGTTACACTGGATACAGTTCTCTACGTTCCATACTGGTACGAATGCCTCAACACCACGCTTCTCGAATGCTGCAGTACCGTTCTGCCATGTACCGTCAACTGTGTCGTGCTTAACGAAGTCAGAAACCTTCAAGAGGTCACCAGCCTGGCCGTTGATAGGACGAACGAGCTCCTTAACGAATGCTGGAGCGTTATCCTCCTTAGCCTCATCGTCAGCGAGGTTAGCCCAAGCTGGATCTACTGTCAACTGCTTGTACTCACCACCACGGTCTACAGCGCCGAAGTTCTTGTCAACAACGTCCTGACCCTTCTTAGAGTAAGACTTAACGATGAATGCCTTCATCTGCTCTACAGCGAGATCCAAAGGAATAACCTCTGTGATACGGAAGAATGCAGACTGGAGGATGGTGTTGGTACGGTTACCGAGACCAATCTCCTGAGCAATCTTAGTTGCGTTGATATAGTAAACTGTAATGTTGTTCTGAGCGAAGTAACGCTTTACCTTGTTAGGGATGAAGTTAACCAACTCCTCGCCATCGAAGATAGTGTTCAACAGGAAGAAACCGTTCTTACGCAAACCACGTGTTACATCGTACATGTGGAGGTAAGCCTGTACGTGGCAAGCTACGAAGTTAGGAGTATTTACCTGGTATGCGCTGTGGATAGGGCTGTCGCCGAAACGCAAGTGAGAGCAGGTGAAACCACCAGACTTCTTAGAGTCGTAAGAGAAGTATGCCTGGCAATACTTGTTAGTATTGTTACCGATGATCTGAACTGAGTTCTTGTTAGCACCAACAGTACCGTCAGCACCCAAACCGTAGAACTTAGCCTCGAACAAGTCGTCGCCACCCATTGGGATTTCCTCCTCTTCTGGGAGAGAAGTGAATGTAACGTCATCAACGATACCTACAGTGAAGTGGTTCTTTGGCTGTGGCAACTCGAGGTTCTTGAATACAGCAACAATCTTAGCTGGAGTTGTATCAGAAGAACCGAGACCGTAGCGACCGCCAACGATCAATGGCTTGCGCTCGTCGTCGTAGAGAGCTGACTTAACGTCGAGGTACAATGGCTCACCCTCTGCACCTGGCTCCTTAGTACGGTCGAGAACAGCGATACGCTTAACTGTAGCTGGGATTGCCTTCTTCAGGAAGTCAACAGAGAATGGACGATACAGGTGAACTGCAACCATACCAACCTTCTTGCCCTGCTTGTTCAAGTAGTCGATAGCCTCACGAGCTGGCTCTGTAGCAGAACCCATCAGGATGATGATGTTCTCAGCATCCTCAGCACCATAGTAGTTGAAGAGGTGGTACTCACGGCCAGTGATCTTAGTCATCTCCTGGCAGTACTTCTCTACTACCTCAGGGATTGCATCGTAGTAAGGGTTGCAAGCCTCACGGTGAGTGAAGAATGTCTCTGGGTTCTCAGCGGTACCGCGAGTAACAGGACGCTCAGGAGTCAATGCACGGTTACGGAAGTCCTCGATGAACTCTTCCTTAACCAATGGACGGATGTCTTCCATATCCATCTCCTCGATCTTGTGGTACTCGTGAGAAGTACGGAAACCGTCGAAGAAGTTAATGAAAGGAACCTTTGTCTCCAATGTAGCCAAGTGAGGAACTGCAGAGAGGTCCATCACCTCCTGAACAGAACCTGAGCAGAACATAGCGAAACCTGTCTGGCGGCAAGCCATTACGTCCTGGTGGTCACCGAAGATACAAAGTGAGTGAGAAGCCAATGTACGAGCTGATACGTTGAACACGCAAGGGAGCAACTCACCAGCAATCTTGTACATGTTAGGAATCATCAGCAACAAACCCTGAGAAGCAGTGTAAGTTGAAGTCAAGGCACCAGCCTGGAGAGAACCGTGAACTGCACCCGCAGCACCAGCCTCTGATTCCATTTCCTGGATAGAAACTCGCTGACCGAAAAGGTTCTTACGACCTTTGGCAGCCCATTCATCTACATGCTCCGCCATTGGTGATGATGGAGTAATAGGGTAGATAGCAGCAACCTCAGTAAACATGTAGCTTACATGTGCGGCAGCTGTGTTACCATCACAAGTGATAAATTTTTTCTCTTTAGCCATTTTACTTTTAGATAAAATATTAAAAATGTTTTGTATTTAATTCTTCTTTCGAAATCTCGTTAATATAGGAATCCCAAGAGCCATAACGGAATCTTGTTGTCCTTGCCTACCTCAGTATTGTAACGGGCATAGATGGTATCTGGATTACTACGCATCTTGTTGGGAGTTTGTGCATCACAGATTCTGAATTTCCTGTTGCCATCCACTGTATAATAGTGGTCTTTACCGCCCTGGTGAACTTTGTGGTCTTTCCAAAGAGAATTCACGAAGAATGTTTCCATCACTTCCTGCTTGTCAATCTGTATAGGATAGATAGCGTACATTAGGTTAGGATTATGCATCATCACCTTAGATGGTTTCTTCGGAAAATCCTGTCCCTCCGGATAGATCATATTGATGAGTCTGGAATCGGCCAGATACTTAATGTAGTTCATCACGGTTGCCCTACTTGTATTGATGCTTTCGGCCAGCTGGCTCACGTTGGGAGCCTTGGCGCCTTCCACAGCCAACTCGTAGAACAGGCGTTTTATTTTTGGCAGATACTTCAGTTCTATCTGCTTGATGAGGAGGATGTCAACCTCGGTCATCATATTCATTGTCTTTAGTAGATTCTCTGTGAAGTTACGCTGTTCCAAGAAGAATGGGTAGAAACCGTGATGCAGGTAATCATTGAAGTATTTCATCGGGCTCACCTTGGGAAGGATCTGCTTGATGATGTGTTCATGATTGCGGAGAATATCTTCGAGCTCGTATGGCTGGAAATCGTTGCCCGTCTTCAGATTGATGTATTCTCTGAATGAGAAGCCGCGGAGATTGTAACTCTTCACGATTCCATTGAGTTCTGGATTCTCTTCCTTCAGGCGCATAACGCTGGAACCTGTAAACACGATCTTCAGTTCAGGATACAGGTCGTAACATTTGCGGAGCTCCTTGCTCCAGTCCTGCTGCTTGAAAACCTGATCTATCAGAAGTGTGCGTCCACCATGGCTCACGAAGTCGCCTGCAAAATCGGCAATACCTCTGCTCTGGAAATAGAAGTTGTTCATATTCACATACAAGCACTTGCGGTCGTATGGTCCAAAGTGCTCCTTGGCATACTGGAGGAGAAAGGTAGATTTGCCCACGCCCCTAGTGCCTTTGATGCCAATCATACGGTCGTTCCAGTCAATCTCATCCATCAAGGTTCGTCTGACTGGGGCATCTGTATGCTCAACTAGATATGTATGTGTTCTGAAGAATGCTTCTTCCATGCGTTTAATATTGATTCATATTTGTTTTTTACGATGCAAAGGTAATAATATATTTTAAATTTGCAAACTCTAGATAGCAAAAACTAACTTTTTTTTCATTATTTAGCACTTTTCTAAGTAAAACTTACCCTCTTTTGCCGTTTTTATCTCAATAATTTGTATCTTTGCAGTATGAAACTACATATCTTCAATCCGGAACACGATTTGGCATTGGCCGCTCATTTGCGACAGTTTACCGCTCCTCATGCTGGAAGACAGTTGCGAAGCGACCTTGCATTTATACCTGCCTTGTGGGCAGATCAGGGTGACTTGGTGCTTGTTGATGACATCGACAATGCACGCGACAAGGTGCGCCATTTGGGGGAGCACCTGATGGAAAAAGTTGAGTTTATAACCAAACTGCAGCTTGAGCATCTGCTTAAGACGGAGTTTATAGACAGTGTGCATCCTTGGGGATGGGACTTGAGTCTGAAAGGCGAGCTGGAACGTATCGGTTTGCCGGAAATCATGCTGCCTACTGATGAGGTATTAGATAAGGTACGCGCGATAAGCAGCCGCCAATGGGCTGCTGAACATCTGCAGCAGAATGTAGTGTATGCAGATAACTTTGCTCTGGTTAAGGAATGCGTGATGAAGTGGGGCAAGGCTGTAGTCAAGGCTCCTTGGAGCAGCAGTGGAAGAGGCGTGAAATATGTTTCTGCCGATGAGTTCCGGACAAATGGTGAATATCCGGCTTTCCAACGCTGGGTAAGCAACATCATCTTCAGGCAGGGTGGTGTTACCGTAGAACCCTATTATAATAAGGTGAAAGATTTTGGTATGGAATTCGAGATGCGTGACGGCAAGGTTCACTATCTGGGACTCTCGCTCTTCGATACCGTCAAAAATGCCTATACCGGTAACTTGCTCTGCTCTGAAGAAGAGAAGGTTGAAATTATGAAGAAATACATCAGTGAAGATGCGCTTCTCTCTGCAAGACAGAAAATTATAGATATAGTTGAGCCCGCGTTAAAGGAAAACTATAATGGGCCATTTGGAGTAGATATGATGATTGCTGCAAAGGATGGCCAGTTAGAGCTTGTATCTTGTATCGAATTGAATCTTCGGAGAACGATGGGGCATGTGGCTCTTGAGTTAGCCAAGATAACCAAACCTCAGAGTCTGATGCGTGTTGACTTTGATGGTAACAGATATCATTTGCGTGTGTTGCCAGGTAAGGAGGCAGTTAACGAGTCTTAAATTTTTGCCTTCCGATGCAAGGAATCGCAGCAACTTGCATTTCATAGACAGATTATCAACAAAATTAAAAGATTATGAAAAAGAGAAATGACAGTAAGATAACTATGGCAGCTCTGATGATGATGGCTGCAATGGCTATGACTTCTTGTGCTAGCAGCAAGAAAATAAACGGTGATTCCAATGCAAGCAAGGACAGCGAAATGGGTAAGAATGAAGAGGATTTGGATAATAGCTATCTTGTTCTTTCTGACACCCAGCAGGATATAGTGAAGAAGAACAATGCGTTTGCGCTTCGCCTCTTCAATAAGGTTACAGATATGGAGTCTAAGGTGATTTCACCTATGAGCGTATCTTATCTGATGGGGATGCTGGCAAATGGTGCGGATGGAATCACGCAGCAGGAGATATTGAAAGCTATCGGTTGCGAAGGAGTTTCTGTCAACGATCTGAATGAGCTTTATAAGGCTATGCTTCTTCATGCCAATCATCAAGACAAGCAGACAACTGTTAATATTGCCAATTATATCGCAGTAAACAAGAACTTCAAGCTGAACAAGAATTTCTCCCAGCAGGTAAGTGATGGCTATCAGGCTGGTATTGAAAGTCTGGATTTCACCTCTTCCAAGTCAACAGACCGCATCAATGGCTGGTGCAAGGAAAAGACCAACGGCATGATTCCACGTATTATTGATCAGGTTTCAGCCGATGCAGTATCGTATTTGATGAATGCCATCTATTTCAAGGGAACATGGCAGAACAAGTTCAATGCCAAGGACACTAAGCTGGAGAACTTCCGTGGCTATACACGTGATATCCAGAAAGTGGAAATGATGCATCAGATAAAGAAGCTCTTCTATGCTGAGAACAAGGATTTCAAGGCTGTAGATCTTCCTTATGGTAATGGCAGCTATCGCATGCTGGTACTTCTGCCAAATGAGGGCAAGAATATCCAGGAAATGATGAAAGGTCTGGATGAAGAGAAGCTGAATCAGATTTCGCAGAATATGGAAAACTGTATGGTGAATCTCAAGTTGCCTAAATTTACTATCGAACAGGAACTGCCTCTGAATGCAATCATCAGTGATTTGGGTGCTCCTTCTATGTTTGTGGCAGGCAAAGCGAACTTCAGTCATTTTGCTGACGGCAATTTCTTTGTAAGCAAGATGCTTCAGAAGGCAAAGATAGAGGTGAATGAGCAGGGAACAAAGGCTGCTGCTGTAACTGCTGCCGTGATGCTGACAGCCATGGCACCTGAGGAGACAAGAAATGTAGAGTTCATCGCTGACCGTCCATTTGTCTATATGATTCAGGATAGTCAGAGTGGTGGTATCCTTTTTATGGGACAATATTGCGGAACAAATTAATTCTCAAGAATAACAGAAAAAAAAATGAGGGTGTGTCATAAGTCACAGCCAATACGCCCTGAAAGGGCAGAAGCTCCTAGCCCAGGGCATCGCCCTGGGTTTTAGAACAGATACAAAAAAGTCGCCCTGAAAGGGCAAAAGCTTTCAATTTCAAAGCTTTTG
>NZ_QSIG01000079.1:0-8248 GCF_003468525.1 Prevotella sp. AM34-19LB
AGCCATACCTCCCCATTTGGGTGAAATTTATCTTTCTTGGTATTACCATGAACAAAATTATCACCTCGATGAGTATTTTCTCGAAACTTTTTGTTAACTTTGCAGCCGAATCTTCAACTGCATCTTTAAAGATATCCATATATTGGTCAAGTCCTGTATTCATATAATTTTGCGTTTGTCGTGATTTGCAAAGTTACTGAAAATCAGCGACTTGACCAACTTTTTATAGTTAAGTTTTCATAAGCATTTCTTAATATAAGTTATTGATTTACAGACGATTAAATGTTAATTTAACGCAGTATTGATACAGAAAATAAGAGAAAAATAGTTGCAATTACGTTTGGTAGTTCAAAAGAAAACTTGTATCTTTGCCTGCAACTTATTGCTCCTGTCCTTAATAAGGAGACAAGGGTATGAACAGAAAAGACTATCAATGAAAATATGGAATGGCTTAAAATAACAACCAACAGCGAAATCATCCGGATTCCAACCGATGAGATCATTTTCATCAAAGGCGATGGAAACTACTCCGACATATTCCTTGCCAATGGCAAAAAAGAGAATGTGATCAGCCAGTTGCACGACCTGATGGACAAGTTGACTACTCTCAACTACAGTCCGTTCTATCGGGTAGGCAAAAGTCTCATCATCAACCGCGACTATATCTTCAAGGTAAACCCGGGACTTCAGAGAATCATCCTCTCCAATAGCCGACTGGAAAAGGATATCCTCATCAAGGCATCCAAGGAAGCACTTAAAAATCTGAAAGAGAAGTTGGAAACAGAAGATGAATTAACTGTAGAAAAGGAAGGAGGTAACTCATGAACGACGATAAGATTTTCATCCATAACTTCGATAGAGACAACAAGAAGGGCCTCATTATAGTAGATGATGACTCGGATATCATCATCGAGCAGGATGCGCCTGCATCAGACACAGAGGATTCTTCAGCCTCAACACCAGAAAGAACTCCCCATCCTCATCCCCATAAATGGAGATGGATAACCCTCAGCATCTTCGCTTCCGTGGTGTTCTGCTTTGCAGCATACGCCGGTTGGCGATTCTATAATTACTATTATAATATAGGTGTACCTATCTCGGTAACGCCCGAAGAGAACATTAAGAAATTGGCTGCCCCTCACAAAGGCGGCAAGCCTACCATCACGCTGTCTTCCGATTCCATCCTGGGCGTTGCGCTCAACATGTATCGCCTGGAAAATCTGCAAGCCGAGATTTCCCTGGTAGAACCTGATACCACCGACACGAGTGTATGGATGTACAGCCGAAGTGCCGACCACACCAGCACCAACGAATATCTGGGCAGTCTGGTGATGAACGGCAAGGAACTGGCATCGGATGTTTCCCGTCTGGGCTATTGTGCGATGGCGAATGGCAACATCGTGCTGGGTATTTCGAGAAGCGACAAGGTGAAGGATTACGTAGAGGAACGGGGCGGCAGTTTCTTCCGCCAATTCATCCTGGTATCCGATGGAGTATTGCCAGTCAAATTCCATCTTCACGGCAAGGTGGAGCGCCGTGCCCTGGCAAGAACTTCCGACGACCACCTATATTATATAGAGACCCGTCATCCAGAGACCCTTTGGGATTTCGCCGATGCCCTGCGCGAATACGGTTTCGCCGATGCCATCTACATCACCGGAGGCAAGAGCCACAGTTTCTATCGCACCCCCGATGGCAAACCGCATAATATAGGCGATGATGCCCAGCATCCTCATAAGAAATATCAGAAAATCGTGCCTTGGATTATATTCAAGGTACGATAGAGTGCTGGATAATAGAATTTTATCACCTCTTTTTGAAAAAAACGTTCAAAAGTTTTGCGGTTTCAGTTTTTAATCGTACTTTTGCAAAAAATCATAATCATTAATAAATAGGAGGATATAAATATGGCAAGACCAATCAAAGAAACGCCAATTCTCTATGGCAAAGCTGCACGTAAATTTGAAGAAGAAATGCAACGTGTTGAAAACATGACCAGAGAGGAAAGAATGGCTAACAGAAAAAAAGTAGAAGAAGGATGTTCTGCATTTCTTAAGACTGTAAAAGTTTGCATTTAAGCGATATGAAACTGATTAGATTAACAAAAGATACTATAATAAAGTCGTTCGACTGCGGAGATGCAGATTTGAACGACTTTATTTTAAATGACGCCAAGGCTTTCTTATCCAAAAGAATAGCCTATACCTTCCTTATCATCGATGGGGAAAATATAGTTGCATATTTCAGTTTACTGAATGATAAAGTTGCCAAAACAGATGCAGCCAATAATACTTGGAGAAAACTTAGGCGTAGTTTTCCACACGAGAAGCATTTCAGTAGTTATCCTGCCATAAAGCTTGGCCGTTTTGCAGTTTCAAAAAACTACAGAAGTCTAGGCATCGGCACAAAAATTATGGATTATCTCAAGATGCTTCTATTCAAAAGTGCAAGTTACTCAGCATTTCGTTTCCTAACGGTTGACGCTTATATCTCTGCCATACCTTTTTACGAAAGGAACAGATTCAAGACGCTACTTCCTGAGGAAGATGACGAACATACAAGGACTATGTATTTTGATATTTTGTCTCTTGATGAGTCATAATCATCCTCAAAGACTTCTTGCAATCCTCACACAACCCATGTTTCATGTAGAAGGTATTCTTGCCATGGGCATCCTGCATCAGGCACTTCGGGTCATTCTTTTTGCAATGCGGCAAGCCGCAAGAATGTAGGAACTCATGCGTTGTTACTTTCCAGAGATCATCCTTTCGTTTCAATCGGAAGGTTGAAACCACGCAGGCGTCACCTGGTCGGAAACTCAATCCCATGATTCCATAGTTGCAATGTCCGTGAATGGAAGTAGAGATGTCTCGATGCGTCAAACCTATCGTTACGATTTCATCATTACCACCATGCTCTTCATGCAGCATTTTCAGGATTTTCCCAGCCCAATACCTGTTTCTTGGTTTGTAGAGACATGAATCAGGTATTTCTTTCTTGTCTCCAACAAATACAGATGCCTCCACCCAAGCCTTTGGTTTCGTAATGATACCCAATTGCTTCACGAGTTCTTCTCTCAACTGTTCTGCCTCCTGATGTGAGAAATTTCCCAAAGGCTTTAACTCTATGACATAACCCAATGGAGGATCAGCAGGGAGGCTGTCTCCCATTCCCTCATTGCCATGACTCTGATTTCCATGGGAACAACCTGCTAAAAACAGGATTGAGATTCCAGTTATAAACAGCAATAACTTCTTCATAGAATATTCTTTTTATTTGTATTTTGCATAAATCAATACCGGTCTTCTCCTAGAAGATTCCTTGTATATCTGCATCACTTTCTCCACGCAGCTCCTTGATACAGTAAAGCAGCCACGGCTCTCTGTTCCCAAAGGAATATATTCCTTCTCACCGGAGAATCTTGTCACCTTGCCAGCAGAATGGATCAGGATACCACGGGCTTCTGCCAGATAATTGCTCTTGTCGAGACCTCTAAGGCGAACGCAGTTCTTGAACTTCATTCCACCTTTTCCTATCATGACATATCTTCCAAGACTCGTGCATCCACTTCCAGGAGTATTGCTGAACTTTGGTTGGGCATCCGTATTCCCTTTACCGCTTCCATGCATGCAATAGCTGCTCATCAGTCTTTTGCCACGCTGCAAGTCATAGATAAAGAACCTCTTCTTGCCAGATGGTTTGGAGAAATCCACCAGGATATAGTAATCCGTACTGTATCCTCGTCTGTCGCAATAATCTCTTACTTGCGTCAGGTTCTCACAAGCCACCTGATGATACCACTCTTTAGCATCCACCGTATTCTTGAAAAACGGTTTCGTGAACCTATTATAAATAGGTGGAACGAAAAGAACACCGATGACAAGCAGAACCAGTATTCCCAATATGATTAAAAACTTCTTCATAATCAGCTTATATGTAATCTAAAGATATTGACTTTTCTATTCTCTGACGCATGTAAGATTCATCTGCTGCTTAAGAAACTCGATAATCTCATTTCGCCTGTTTACCAAGACATAATGATTTTCTTCTGGAACAAAGAACAGCCCTGTATGGACACCCATCTTGCTGAGCCTGCTGGCCTGGCTTGGGATAAGAAATGAAGAGTTGTCCTCACCACCTCCAATCAGGTTCACGTTACATGGTACTTTCCTCAGTCCTCCAAGATTACAGGAGATAGATGTCAAACTCTTGAAATCCTTTGCATGGGATGAGTGCATGGCAGCCACTATCGCACTACCTCCATTCGAAAGACCCATCAAGTGAATCTGACGATGGTCGATATGATAGCCCATTCGCTCCAGGGAAGGTATGTAATAGCTGAAAATCTCATTGATATCACGATTTGTAAAGATGCCACTCATACTGCGAGTACCGATGCTTAGCACGATACTGTTGTTCAGGTCCTTCCAGATACCCTGATAGAGTTGCCAGTTGCCCAGGTATCCATGAAAGAATACAACCAGCGGATATTTGAATCCGTTCTCCTTGCTCCATCTTACATTCTCATCTCCATTAGGGTCGCAGATATAAACAGCCCTGTCACTAGTTCCGAAAGCCTCATTGAAAGCCTGCACATAGACGCCAGACATTGGATTATCCATACCAAGATTGTCATATGGAGTAAAGAAGTTGTGAATCTTTCCATTGGCAATATCCTGATTGGCTTGTGCAATAAGAGTGCCGCCAACGCCCATCATGCTGATTACAGGTCGGGCAATCATCAGGTTTCTAATACCAAAGTTCACAATCTCTTCCTCTGGAATCAGGGTATTGATGAGATATTGAGTAAGCGGTGGATGCTTAGCCTCTCCATTCTTATCCAGATAAACAAGTCTCACCCTGTCATTAGATTCGATGCGATAACGTGGCATTGCCATCCACAGGCATACGAAGAAGAGCATCCAATAAGGCTTCATCCCCCATTTCTGCATCCATGCTGGAAGTATCTCGAAGATGTGTTTCTTCCATACCAGGAAGAGCAACATCAACATGATGGTCTTGTAAAACAGAGAGGCAAACAATGCCCAAGCCACCACGAGCAATACAGATATAATACATTTCTTAGTCATGATTGATAATGTTTAAATTCAACTTTTAATATCCAAGACTCAACCCTATCCTTATAGCAGGGTAAAAATCCCGAGTGCAAAAGTAGAAAAAAAAAGCAAGTAATGATGCTATCCATACGTGGATTGTATCAAATACTCGCTTATGTGTATGAAATCATCAATGCCTACAGCATCAAATCCTTGATGGTTGTACCATTCATGAATCTGCTTAAATCTACCCTTTCTCCAATACCATGCAAATGTCCGGTTTCTGAATACTGCCAGATATTGCACTTTCCTCTGCCGTCGATAGAGGGTTGACTGGAGTTATAATTGGCAATGAAGAGATAATAGCGGTTAAACTTCGCCCCCATCTCCTTATTATAGAAGCTCTCGTTGCTATAGATGACAGGATACTTGCCATAGTGTTTCTTCACTAAATCAGCAAACACCTGTATGCTATCCTGCAGCTGTCGTCCCTTCCATCTTCCCTGGATGCCTTTCTCCTCCACATCCAATACAGGAATCAAGTCCTGTTCACTCTTCTTCACCATCTTTTGGAAATCCCGGAACTGAGCAGTTACTGAAGAGCCGGCAGACATCAGATGATAAGATCCTACCTTCACCCCATATTTACGAGCCAGTCTGATATTTCGGCGATAATGTCGATCCACATATCCTTTACCATGTGTAGCTCTGATATAAACGAACTTGATTCGCTTATTCTTCGCTATTTCCTCCCACTTGATAACTCCATTGTGTTTCGACACATCAATGCCGTCATATCCGCCATAAGTATAAGGTTGCCCTTTCAATCTATCAACGAACACATCAGAATAAGATGAAGCGATGCCCACCCATCGCTTCACCTTATATGGCGACACCACATACATGATTCCCAGGCCAACACCAGCCAACACAACCAGGCTGCCTAAGGAAACCAAAGTATATTTTAATCCTTTCTTCATTACATTTTATTTTTTAGTTGTTTTCAGGAGGACAAAGATAGTGAATTTATTCGAAACGGCATAGAAAGTTGGGGGATAAATGTATGAAATAGGGGGCTGGAAGTATGAAACCATCATCGCTTCTTTCCGAAGATGGCATTCAACACCATCTTCCCTACTTTTCTTTCTAATCCAGCCTTAGAGGTTGGAATCCCCGTCTCACGAGCAAACTTCTGCTTTGCTTGCGTGATACCTAGAGCTCGTTTTAAGGAGAAACTCACTCCAGGAATCTTAAACATCGCCATAACAACACGCTTTAGTTTTTTACATGCTCCGATATTCTAATGAACTTAACGATATCATCACTTCCCATGAATACTCGTGCTATATAATATGGTGTATCGGGGGACAATGTCTGCAAGAATTCCCACTGAGAACGCCTCATAAAGAATGGTATAGAATCAGCATTAGTAATTCCACGCTTTGTAGCCTTTGCATCACAATAACATACCACGTTATCATTTTGTTTGACCACAAAATCATAGCAAGGCTCATTTGTATCTCGACTTGCCCAAATCACACTGTATCCTTCACTCTTTGGATAAAGACCTTTCAACTTCTTATAGACAATTTCCTCTCCATAATCACCTTCCGCCAAATTCGCAAAAGAACTATCATCTACAGAATCTCCCAAAAGTAATGATAAAGCTACAGGCAACTTTTTGATGTTAGCCACCAACAATGCTAATTCGTCTTTTGTCAAATCTGCTGATGCCAAAGATGCCAAAGCCTCCAACTTTCCGCTCTGAGCAATAATCAATGCCTGTTCTCGCTGAGTATCGGAAAGCATATCCACCATCAAGGTTGCTCGTCTTGGATAGTACCACTTATACCAACTCTGTAACTTTTCCTTCGCTAAATCAGAAGCAGACATCCATTTATATAACTCATTCAAAGAATGAGCGATTTTTGATATATCTCCCTTATTAGCTATATATATATCCGCTATTTCATCATCTATTTACGAGAAATTTTCTCAACATCATAAGCTTGATTGACTACATCTACCGAATCATAGGTTTTATCCATTAATTCTGTTTCTATCTTTTCACCTTTGTATTCGTAGAGCTGATTGTATATTGTTTTCAACTCATTTGGTAATGCGTTATCAACATACAACTCTGAATTCTTCTTCAATTCACCCAACTGGTTCGGAATCAATGATTTTTCCGCAAAAATATACTTATTGCAATCTTTTAGATATGCCAAACTTTCTTTTAACCAATTATTCACTTCATCAACTCCTTTTCCGAAAGAATACAACTAGCCGTTGACTGAATTTTGTCTGCCAACATTTGATAAGTATATTCTTGGTCTTTGAACAAGACGAAATCCGTTGCATCAAACCATGCTTGATAATCTTCCTCGACTGGAAGCACACTGCTTGCAACAAAATGAGCTTGCCCATACAACTTAACATCTGCTTGAGAATCACGAAATGGAATTCTTACTTGTGAGAATGGAATAAGTCGCCATCACTATTCTTGACAATCGCACGCTTCATCAACTGTTGTTTATAGCCCTCTATGCCTACCTCACAAAACTTCGTTCTCGAAGTTTGAGAACCATTATACCTCTTAGCCATCTTTGTAAGATGGTAGGCATTTCGTAATTTGTTCTTCTCCACATAATTCAGCACTATCTCAAACAAATGTACAGAATCCTTTAATATCTTTAAATTCTCTGGATTTGCCGTAGGATCAAATGCTATTCCATCACGTTCCTGTTCTGGCTCAAACTCCAAGCTATTCAATATAAAAGGCATACCGATATTTTCCATACCGACTAAAGGTAAACCACAAAACATTCTTGACATGCCTTCAGGATATGGCATTATATGATTCTCTTGATATTGAAAAGCTGTTGATGTATCATTATAACAAAATACAGCAAAATCCAACTCTTCAAGGCAGCCATCTTTCATTACAGAAAATGACAACTGATTTTCCGTTTGACTTTTTCGCTCTATTTTATAAGAATGGTTTCCATTGCGATTATCCTCAATCGTTACACTTACCACCCTGTCCATAAAACATAACGTATATGGAAGAACAGAATATAGATACCTCAGTTCGGGATAATAATCTCAGCCTAAAGGCTTTATAATGTTTTTATATAAGGGACACAGTGGCTTGGCAACCATCTATATATCTTGGATGGTTGCTGAGACAA
>NZ_QSIG01000008.1:0-93635 GCF_003468525.1 Prevotella sp. AM34-19LB
GATTACATACTGCTTATCAGCTCAAGGGGATTCCTGATTCCATATCCAAGTATGCCCAGCTGTTTGTCAATGCCAATGATTCTTCCTATAGGCATAGCACTGTGGAGTCCATGTATAATATACAATCCTTGTATGATTATCAGCATTACCAGCAACGAACCTTGAAAGCACAGACTGAGAATCAACTGTTGTGGCTATCTCTGGCTTTGGGCGTCGTTGTCTTGTTTTTTGTTGCAGTTGTTGTCTTTTTATACATACGCAAGCAGATGAAGCGGAGAAAGGCTGTGTTGGCTGGAATAAACGCAGACTATAATAAGGTGCTAGATGAGTATAAGCGTTCTGTTGCCGATTTGAAAATGATAGAAAATAATTTTGAACAATATCGGCAGAAGAAAGAACAGGAAATCCAGCAGATGAATCTGGCTCTGAATTCTTTTCATCAGGTTGGCGAAAATGAGAGCTGGATGACAGAGATTAGTTTGCTTGATAATGAACTGGTGAATCATTTCCATGCGCAGGCAAATGGAGTGAGTTGCAAGATCTCAGATAGTGAATGGGAAAAGTTGAAATTATTGGTAGAAAAGCAACTGCCTGATTTTATCCGCTTCATTTCAGCTCCGGGCAAAGGATTAACAGATAGGGAATATCTTGTAGCCATATTGGTAAAACTACATTTTATCCCTTCTGAGCTGTCTCTTTTATTGGGTGTCGGGTCGCAACAAATAACCAATATCCGTTCGAAAATCAACAGCAAGCTATTTGGTAAAAGCGGAGCCAAAACCCTTGATGCCAATCTCTGGAGGATATGATAGCCATCAGTGTAAAAAATGTAATATGACATATAAAGCTTTCATTTCTAATATGTTATATTAGTTGAATTTCGTGATAAATGTAAAACGTGTAATCAAAAGATTCGTCTCATAACTTTATTTTTTATATCTTTGCCCCCAAAAATAATGAAGTTATGAGACGAATCTTTTTTTATACAACTCTGCTGTTTGTATTAATGGCCCAATACCCACAGGTTTCTTTTGCAGAAAAAAGAAACCTAATATTTACGGTCTGTAAGATTAATCCTTCAGACGTTCCAAATGATACTCCTCAAAGGACAATTATGATGATGCCGAGTGTTGCAATAGATGAATATGAGCTTTTCTTTTCAGACTCTCATCCATCATATATAATAAGGTTGGAAAACGAAGATGAATATGTCGTTTTCGAACAGAGTATTCCCGAAGATGTTCTGCAACTAGAAATTCCTTTAGAATTGAAAGGTGATTATAAGCTGATCTTGTTTCAAGGGAAACGGATGTTTATTAGTAATATTACTTTATGAATTAATAATTCTATGCTATGCTTGAAAGAATCGTTCTAAAGAAAAACGCAGTATTTGTGTCTGTCGGGAAGGATTGCTTGCATCGTCAATTTTTCAAAGAACATGCAGACTTCCGACCTGCACGTGCTTATAGTACGATAATTCTTATGAGTAGCTGAAAAATCGTCCCCAGATAGTAAATAGAGCTCTTAATATCAGCTTTCGTTATTATAGAGCAATAATCCTAAGAAGATACGTTCTTCTTGAGAAAGCAAAAAGAAAAAACTTGAATTAAAAATTTAAATTAAAAATAATGATTATGAAAATAGATAAGATTAAAATGATAGAAAATCCGATTGAAGATTTTCAGTTAGATCAAGAGTCTATGAAGGCTTTGTTGGGTGGGGATTTTTGTGGTATTCGTGTTGGTAACCATTGTCAAGGATATCAATCAGGGCTTAGTTGTATTGGTACTGAAGGTACAAAATGTGAAAGTTTTTCTTGGTAGCATTGTACTAAGTACATAATAATGCTTATAATTTAGTATGATTTGGTCAAAATATAGTTACCTTTTTCAGGAAGGAGATAGGTTCTATCTGTATAATTCTCTGTCCAATTCCTTTGCGGAATTGGATAGAGATTCCTATACTCTCTTGTGTAAACAATCAGAGAAAAAGAATGATATAAATATATCTGATGAAGGTCTGAAAGAGATTTTAATGAAAATGAAAGTGATTGTAGATAATGATCATGATGCATTTTTGCGTTTTAAGTATAGGACACTTTTAAGAAGGTTTGCCAATACGCATTTATCCCTAACAATAAATCCAACTTTAGACTGCAACTTTGCCTGTCCATATTGCTTTGAGGGAAAACATCCACAAGTTTATATGTCGGATCAGGTAGAGGAAGATGTTGTTTCATTTGTAAAGAGACATGAGATGGTTAAATCTCTAAATGTGGTATGGTTTGGCGGCGAGCCTCTCCTGGCGTTTAATAGGATGAAGTCTTTGACTCAAAAGTTCTTGAATATGGATTTGGTATATGAGGCTGGTATGATTACAAATGGTTATTTGCTGACAGACAGAGTCATTGACCATCTTACAGATATGAAGATCAAGTCCATACAGGTAACTGTTGAAGGGTTGAAAGATGTGCATGATGGGCGGAGATGCTTGAAAAACGGATACCCTACTTTTGATAAAATTATCGAGAATATTAAGCATACGCATATAGTTTGTCCAGACATTAAACTAAATGTCAGGGTAAACATAGACAGAACTAATGAACTCGATTTTTTAGAATTATATAAGTTGTTTCAAGAAGAAGAGTTTAAAGGGATTTATTTGACTCCTGCTTTTGTTGACGACATAGAAAAAGTCAATAAATGTGTATTGAATACTGAAGAGCAGAACAACTATATAAACAGATTGCTTCGTGAAAACGGAATAGTCTTCAATAGGTTCTATCCGAGTCCTGGACAGGAATGCTTTGTCAGAAATCCCAATAGTGTAGTCATTGGTCCTGAAGGTGAACTGTATAAATGCTGGAACGATGTTGGCAAAGCTGATAGGGTGTATGGCTATTTGGACGGAAGAATCACCAATGAGCCCTTGTTATTCCAATATTTGGCAGCATCGGACCCATTTGATGATGAACAGTGCAAGGAATGTCTTTTGCTGCCGGTGTGTGGGGGTGGCTGTCCATACAATCGTATTAAACGTGATTCTGAAGACAATAAAATCAACGTTTGTCCGTTGATAAAAGGAAATCTGAAGAATTATTTGTTGAATCATTGTGCAATTAAACAATAGAGATTATGACTAAACTGTTTACATTATTTCTTGCCATGTTATTGTCTGTGGCATGTTACGGTCAGGAAAAGGTGACTATCAAAAGTCGCGTGGTAGATTCCAAGACCCGCAATGACGTGCCTGGAGTCACCGTACAACTCCTATCCTCAGACAGTACGGTTATTGAAACCTTGGTGGCGAACAACCATTGGACCCGGGATGATCAGGAAGGTTATTCCTCCATCTTTCAGTTTGACGTGCCAAGAGTTAAGGCTAACTATATCATTCGTGCCAGCTATCTGGGCTATAAGACATCGTATGTCAACATTTCCATAGGTGACCTGAGGAAGAGGGAGTATCTGAGGGAGCTTCCTCCTGTAGTGTTGCGCCCTGATTCGAAGATGCTGCAGGAGGTAAATGTCGTAGGAAGTAAGGTGAAGTTTTATCATAAGGGAGATACTGTTGTCTATAATGCCGATGCCTTTGTTTTGGCAGAGGGCAGTATGCTTGATGCCTTGGTCCGACAGATGCCGGGTGTGGAAATCAAGAAAGACGGACGCATCTATCACAACGGCCAGTTTGTTGAGAATCTGCTGCTCAACGGCAAGGATTTCTTCAGAGGCAACCAGGAGGTCATGCTGGAGAATCTTCCCTCCTATACCGTCAAGCAGATAAAGATATACGACAAGTATGGCAAGAACAGCGAATTCCTTGGTCAGAAGCGTGAGGACGACAAGGCGTATGTGATGGATGTCAATCTCAAGAAAGAATATTCCATCGGCTTGCTTGCTAACCTTGAGGGCGGAGCAGGTACGAAAGACCGTTACCTGGGGCGTCTCTTTGCCATGCGCTATACGGACCATTCCCGCATTACCTTCTATGGAAATGTGAACAATCTTAATGACAACAGAAAGCCTGGCCGTGACTCAGACTGGAACCCCGTTGACATGCCGAAGGGTGACAATAGGGAGAAGCTGGGCGGATTAGACTATGCGGTGAGTGACAGGAACCAGAAGTTTGACCTCAATGGCAATGTACAGGTGAGCCATTCCAATCAGGAAGTCATTACCAATACCGACCGTGTGAACTTCCTGCAGAAGGGAAATACATTCGATTATGAGCGCCAGAAAGAAACCGTGAAGAATTTTCACCTGACAGCTGTCAACCAGCTATACCTTGTATTTAACAACAAGGTAAACCTGCTCCTGAAGCCGGTATTCCAATATGATAAGTTTGACAGGTACAGCAATTATATTTCCGGCACATTCTCCTCTATGCAATATGATGTCAGCCGGGAAATGCTCGATAATATTTATGCCGTCGGTTCGGAGAATCTTATCCGCCAGTCCCTGATTAACAGATATAAGAAGGAGGGATTGGGCAAAGGCTATCAGATGGCAGGAAGTTTCAATGCGGTAAGCACTATCAAGCTCAAGGGCTCTAGTGACTACATCAACCTGATAGGACAGGTCTCCTACGATAAGCGCAAGGAGGACTTGTTCAACAAGTATGCCGTACACTATGGTGATGATCCGCAGGTGCAGAATTCCGGCAATCAGTACTTCAGAAACCATCCAGACCGGAATTTTTTCTATCAGCTGGGGGCAGCCTACAACTTCCGCTTGAGTCAGGCGGTAGAATTGTCCATGTATTACGGTTTTGGTCATCGTGACAAGAAACGCCATTCTTCGCTTTATCTGCTGGACCAGCTGGATGGGGCAGAAGAGGAGAGTTCTTCTTCCATAGGCTGGCTGCCATCGGTGGCGGAGTATGAACGCACGAAGGATAGAAGCAACAGTTATGTAAGTCAATATACGGAGGATGCGCATAGTCTGATTCCGTCTATCACATGGGATAAGGATACAGAGCATGGCAACTGGAGTGCGCAGGCCAAACTGGGAATCGTACCGACCCGCCAGAAACTTGCCTATGAGAGAGGAGAGGTAGATACAACCATCGTAAGAAACACGGTGCTTCTTACCTTTCCCTTTACCCGACTGAGCTACTGGGTAAAGAATCACACGAAGGGATTCCAGCTGCTCTTCAAGGCAACCCCGAAGCTCCCTGATCTCCTGAACATGGTGAATATTCAGGATGCGACAGACCCGATGAATGTGAAGGTGGGAAACAGCAGCCTGAAAAATGAGATGTCTTATGACGTGAATCTTCTCTTCAACTCTATGAATATTGCCAGGCAGCGAAGCCAGAGCCTTCGCCTGGGCTACACCTATCGTGCAAATGCCCTGGCTATGGGATATAGCTATGATGCCCATACGGGTGTCAGGAAATATCGTGCAGACAATGTAAATGGTAACTGGAATGCATCAGCTTCCTATAGTTTTGAGCAGCCGCTTGACAAGATGAAGCGACTGTCATTTGGAACCTGGACACGTGTGGAATACGTGAACAGCGTAGATCTGATAGGTAACTCTGAAGGCTCTGATTATCAGGCATCCCGCAGCTCTGTACAGACGACGTTGCTCGATGAAACCTTGAAGCTTGACTATAAGGTAGGTAGCTCTTCTACCATGGGCGTAAAGATATCCGCAGCCTGGAGAAATGTTGACGGCAAGGCTATGGACTTCGATCACATCAATGCAGTGGATTTCAACTATGGAGCTACAGCCTCTTTCAATCTGCCTTGGCATATTCAGGTGGGTACCGACCTGACCATGTATTCCCGCCGTGGTTACGAAGGAAGTTCAATGAATACTGACGATTTGCTCTGGAATGCCCGCCTTTCCTATACAATGCTCAAGGGAAAGCTGACGTGGATGCTTGATGGCTTTGACATCCTGGGCAACTTGAACAACATCACTCGTATGGTAAATGCCCAGGGTAGAACCGAGACATTTGTCAATGCCTTGCCACGCTATGCAATATTGCATGTGGCATATCATTTTAACATGAAGCCCAAGAAACATTAATTTATGATTTACTCTTATGTTGAATAAAAAACTTGAATATAAAATATGTGGAGCCCTTCAGCAATTCTGCGTTTCAGGATTGCTGAAGGGAGATATGGGTGTGTGTATATATTATTTTGTCTCAGGAAGAATGAGAAATGATTCCCATATGACTCAGCTTGGCAATGCTTCTTTGAAAAGGATCATGTCAAAAATGGGGCAGAATAAGAAACTCTTTATAGAGGATGGCGTTGTCGGTATTGCAATAGGAATCTCTTTCTTGTTGAAATACAAGTATGTAGAAGGAGATGTCAATGATGTGCTGCAGGATATTGATGACTATATATACAAGGGTGCGTGTGTCGTATTGGAGAACGAAACAGCTCCTGATACCAAGCTTCCAACTTTGGATATCCTGATTTTTTATATAGTTAGGTATATTGACGTGAAAGCCCCTGCCAGAAAAAGGTTTTATGGAAAACTCATAGAGCACCTGTTTAATCATATATATATACATCGTCAGGATAGTTTTTACCAAGAGTCATATCCTTTCCGTTTAAAGAAGGACTCGTACTTGTTTCTGTGTGTGTTAGTCTGGATTTACAAAATAGGAATAGCTCAGAAAAGGATAGGGCATATACTTGAGGAAATTAAACCTTTTCTGTTTTCCTGTTTTCCCGTGTTGCATGCCAACCGCTTTCAGCTTATGACAGTGGCTCGTTGCGTTGGAAAGTTTGTCAACGACAAAGAATGGGTCACTTTTGCTGACAGATTGGCTGAGAATGTTGATATGAACTATATCCTGGAAAAAGAACTGGCCGACAAGAACATCCTGCCTCAGACAGGTGTAATCGGAATATGGCTATTGAAAGAGTTTAATTTGTGGATGGGCTTTGCCGTCAGGGATTCTTCCTATGATTTTGAAAAAAGAGTAATCGAGTCTTCGATTTGGGATAGAATAGAGAAAGATGCTGAGTTTTTCTCTAACTATTATTCTCTAGATGGATATTGTGGTGTAAGAATGTTTCTGGACTATTTAAGACAACAAAATGAGATATGAAATGAGAGATCTTACGGTGTTGATACCGATAAGAGTGGATTCTTTGGTAAGATTAGAAAATGTGTTGGCGGTAATTCGATATCTGTATAGATACTTTGATGTGAATTTAATGGTCCTGGAAGCCGATAGGTATGACAAAGGTATTTTGCGTTCCTTACTTCCGCAGGATGTAGCTTACATCTTTGTTCCTGATACAGATCCTGTTTTTTATCGTACAAAGTATATTAACCAGATGGCGATGAATGCAACATCCGACTATCTTGCAGTTTGGGATGCTGATGTCATTTTTTCTCCCTCTCAGGTTTATGAGGCCCTTGTGTCTTTGCGCTCTGGCAAATATGAAGTTTGCTATCCGTATGATGGTGTTTTTTTAGATACGAGCAAGCTTATCCGTGAATTTTATTTGGAAAATGGAGATGTTGCCGTGTTGGAGGACTTTAAGAAGATGATGTTTGCCCCTTATGGTCCAGGTGTGCGAGGTGGCGCTTTTTTAGTAAATGCCAGAGCTTATCGTGCATCTGGGATGGAGAATCAGAATTTTTACGGATGGGGACCTGAGGATTGGGAGCGTTATGAACGATGGGCAAATCTTGGTTATAGAATCGGTTATGCAAAGGGATGCTTGTTCCATCTTTCACATCCTCGTGACTTGAATGGATATCATAATTCCAACCAGCAGAAAATGTTTTCTTATTATGTGAAAGATACGACTCTGTTTTCTTCCAAAGAAGAAATTCAGAAACGTATGGGCTTGCAGTTATAACGTGCCTTGAGTCGTCATATAGAATATTGTAAGAAATGAGTTTTTTTAAGACCTTTCCCCATTATCAGCAACTCGACGAGATGGACTGCGGTTCCACCTCGTTGCGGATGATAGCGAAATATTACGGTAAGGAGTATTCGGCAGAGATGTTGCGCAATCATTGCCACATCACCCGCAACGGTGTGTCGATGCTCGGCATCAGCGAGGCAGCCGAGTATCTGGGCTTTCGTACGCTGGGAGTGAAAATCACGATGGAACAGCTGGCCCACGATGCCTCCCTGCCCTGCATCCTTCACTGGAACCAGAACCATTTCGTGGTCTGCTATAAGGTAAAGAAGAACCGGAGCGGGCGCTACCGCTTCTATATCGCAGATCCCGCTTCCCAGAAGTTGTGCTATACTGAAGAGGAGTTCATGCGCTGCTGGCTAAGCACCAGTGTGCAGGGACGGGACTGTGGTATGGCATTGCTGATGGTGCCGGGAGTGAACTTTGGCAAGCGCAAGGAGGAATGCGAGAACCACAGGCAGAGTCTGTGGTTCTTTTTCAAATATCTCAAACCCTACCGCCGTCAGGTTGTGGTTCTCCTGCTGGGGATGTTGCTGGGCAGCTTGCTGCAGCTGGTGTTCCCTTTCCTGACCCAGGCGTTGGTTGACAGGGGTATCAATGGAAAGAACCTAGGCTTCGTCACGCTCATCCTCATCGCCCAGCTCGTGCTTTTCATCGCCCAGCTCAGCGTGAACTTTATCCGGGGCTGGATATTGCTGCATGTGAATACCCGAATTGACATTGCCCTGATTTCAGACTTCCTGGTCAAGCTGATGAAGATGCCGCTCCATTTCTTCGATACAAAGAAGATTGGCGACCTGATGCAGCGCATAGAAGATCATTCCCGCATAAAATCGTTCCTGATGGGCAACTCGCTGGGGTTTATCTTTTCTCTTGCCAACTTTGTCGTGTTTTCAGTTGTGCTCGGTTATTATAGTCTTCTCGTGCTTGGTGTGTTTTTGCTGGGAAATACCTTATATATATTATGGGTTGCATTCTTCATGAAGTATCGCCGTGAATTAGACTATAAGCGCTTCAGCCAGTCGGCTACGGAACGCAACAAGATGATTCAGCTGATACAGGGAATGCAGGACATCAAGCTTAACAACTGTGAGCGTCAGAAGCGCTGGGAATGGGAACGTGTGCAGATGAGGCTTTTTCGCATCAGCGTGAAAGGGTTGACCATCGGTCAGTTTCAGCAGTCTGGTTCCGTTTTCTTCAGCCAGTCCACCAACATCCTCATTACCTTCATTGCAGCCCGTAACGTCATTCATGGCGATATGACGCTGGGTATGATGATGTCTCTCACCTATATCATCGGTCAGCTTTCCGCTCCTATCAACGACTTCATCAGCTTCATCCAGTCTGTCCAGGATGCCAAGATCAGCCTGGAGCGACTGAATGAGATTCATTCACAGCCCGATGAGGATACTGACCTTGATGACAAGGTTACCGAACTGCCTGAGGACAGGACCATCCGTGTAGAGCACGTTACTTTCAGCTATGATGGTGCTGAGCGAAATTATGCCCTCAATGACGTCAGCCTGGAAATACCAGAACGTAAGGTGACGGCGATTGTGGGAGAGAGCGGCTGTGGCAAGACCACGCTTATCAAACTCCTGCAGGGATTTATCAGCCTAACCATGGAAGCATCAAGGTGGGTAATTTGCCGCTGACTTCCATAAATCCTCATTTTTGGCGCAGCGTGACAGGATCTGTGATGCAGGAGAGTTTCATATTCAGTGATACTTTTGCCCATAATATTGCGCTTGACAGCGATTCTCTGGATGAGACTCGACTTTATCAGGCGGCAAAGATGGCTAATGTAGATGGTTTTATCCGCACGTTGCCTCTGGGTTATTATACGAAAATAGGTATGGAGGGTAATGGTGTGAGTCAAGGTCAGCGCCAACGCTTACTTATAGCTCGTGCCATTTATAAGAATCCGGAGTATATCTTTTTCGATGAGGCAACCAATGCCCTTGATACAACCAATGAATCGGAGATAATGCACCATCTGTATGATTTTTACAATGGAAGAACCGTGGTTGTGGCAGCGCATCGCCTAAGCACCGTAAAGAATGCCGACCAAATCGTAGTCCTTGACCAGGGAAAGGTGGTTGAGGTTGGCAATCATGAATCGTTGACTGCCAAACGAGGCGCATACTATAATCTTGTGAAGAATCAGTTGGAATTGGGAAACTAAAATGCTTTTTGTTGGTAAGCATCAGATTTCGTATGCCTGCTTTGTTTCTATACTATCGGCAGACTTATTCCGTTGATTTTCTGATAGATGTCGAGCGCATAGATATCCGTCATGCCACTGATGTAATCCAATATCGCCATGATTCGCTCCTCCAGATTCTCGTTCTCTATGTCGTACTGGCAGCTTACCCTTCTCAGGAGTTGCTTGGAGTAGAAGCGGGATGGATTCACGGCGGCATCGATGAATACCTCCATCAGGGTAGCCATGATCTTGTAACCCGAAAGTTCGATGTCGAGAACCGGTTTGCTGGCATAGATTTTCTTGCGGGAAACCTGCGTACATTTCTGATAGGCTTGGCGCTGATGTTCGGCGATATGTTCGATGAGACATCCCTCGAAAGTGCCGCCAAGAATCTCCTCTTCTTGATTCAGAAAAACATTGACGCATTCGTTCTCAAGCTTTCCGATTACGCAGGCACGCATGTACACTACCTGTTCATTTTCATCGGTCAAACCCTCATCCAGGATTCGCTGGCGAATCTTCTGCTGGGTTTCCTCGTCAAAGAATCCCAGCAGTAAGTTTTCAGTCTCCTCGAAGGATAAGATTTTGAGCTTGTGGGAGTCTTCGATGTCCATAATCTCATAACAGATGTCATCAGCAGCTTCTACCATATACACCAGCGGGTGACGGGCATATTCCAGTGGCTCTCCCGGTTTCGATTTTCTCAGGATTCCCAACTCCTCAGCAACCTTCTGGTAAGATTCGGCCTCGGAAGTAAAGAATCCAAACTTGCCGTGCTTTCCTGCCAGACTACTGGCAAAAGGATATTTCACGATGGCAGCAAGCATGGGATAGGTCATCACGAAACCACCCTGGCGGCGACCTTTAAACTGATGCGTCAGGATTCTGAAGCCGTTGGCATTACCCTCGAAATGGGTGATGTCGTCCCAGAACTCGGCAGAAACTTCATCTTTCAATCCCTGTCCGGCACCCTCGCTGAAGAAAGTCTGGATGGCTTTTTCTCCGGAATGACCGAAGGGAGGATTGCCCAGATCGTGCGCCAGGCAGGCTGCACTCACGATGGTTCCGATTTCCTCGAAGAGCGTATCCTTCAAATCCGGGCGCTTCTGGATGATGTGGCGGGAGATATCGTTGCCCAACGACATACCCACACTTGCCACTTCCAGGCTGTGAGTGAGACGGTTGTGTACGAAGATGCTGCCCGGCAGCGGAAATACCTGCGTCTTGTTCTGCAACCGGCGGAAAGCCGAAGAGAAGATCAGACGGTCGTAATCGCGCTTGAACTCCGAGCGGTCGTCGTGGCGTTCGGCGTGCTTATGCTCCTGTCCGAAGCGCTTGTTAGATATGAGTTGGGTCCATTCCATATTCTTTCTGTATTATGAGTCTTTTATGTTGTCTATTGTGCAAAAATACACGAAAGTTAGGATAAATCAAAATAAAAAAGGATAAATTATATCATTTTCACGTCTAAAATGCGATTATTCGCCTAAAAAGCAGTATTTTTGCAGAAAAATAGAAAATTATGCTGAAAGTACAGATTATCAATAAGGGGCATCAGCCTCTCCCTGCGTTTGCCACACCTCAGAGTGCGGGCATGGATTTGCGTGCAAACATCGAAGAGGCTATCGTGCTTCATCCTATGGAGCGCCGACTCATTCCTACGGGGCTTTTCATGGCATTGCCGGCTGGTTATGAAGCGCAGATAAGACCTCGCAGCGGTCTCGCCCTGAAGCATGGTATCACCGTGCTCAATACTCCGGGTACCATCGATGCCGATTACCGTGGTGAAATCATGGTGCTGCTCATCAACTTCTCACAGCAAGATTTCGTTGTCAATGACGGCGAGCGCATAGCACAAATGGTGCTTGCCAAGCACGAACAGTGCGACTTCATCGAGGTGGAGGAGCTGGATGAAACTGAGCGTGGTGCAGGCGGTTATGGTCATACCGGCGTAAAATAAGATAAGGATTTTTAGATAAGATTTGATCGTGAAGATAGATTTAAGAAACATGGGAGTCTGGGTGACTGTGGTGCTCTTCGGCGCCATAGCCTTGCCTTCGCTCGCCCGAAAAAAGAAGATGCAGCCTGTCGGACAGCAACAGCAGACTGTAAGGGTGGATTCGCTTTCTCCGAACAATCGTAAGCGATATGATTACTTCTTGACCGAGGCGGCTCGCCAACATGCAGCTGGCAATTATTCTGCCGCCTTCGATCTCTATGAACACGCCCGAAACATCGATCCTAACTCGGCAACGGCAAATTATTATCTGTCTCTCTATTTGACCGAGATGAAGCAGGATTCGCTGGGTCTTCTGCGATTACAGAAGGCGATAGAGCAGGAACCTGAGAACCTGATTTTTGCAGAGCGACTCGCCCAATACTATATCAGCAAGGGAAAATACGAGGATGCCATCAATGCCTACGAGGCTGTCTATGCCAAGAATCACAGCAATACGGATGTGCTCCGCGTGTTGGCGCAGCTCTATCAGCAGCAGAAGAACTTCAAGATGATGCTCAATACCGTCAGCCGTCTGGAGACCGAAGAAGGTGAGAGCGAGCAGTTTACACTCACCAAGATGCGTATCCATGAGATGATGGATGACAAGAAGGCAGCCTATAACGAACTGAAATCGCTCGTAGAACAGCATCCTCTGGATATGCAGTATAAAACCATGCTGGGCAACTGGCTGATGCAGCACGACCGTAAGAAGGAAGCGTTCAAGTACTTCACTGATGTGCTGAAGGAAGAGCCGGATAATTCCTACGCCCAGATGTCGCTCTATGATTATTACAATGCCACCAAGCAGGCGGATCTGGCGAATGGCATGCTCGATAAGATTCTGATGAGTCAGAAGACGGATACCCAGACCAAGATCATGATGTTCCGTTCCTTCATCCAGAACAATGAAACCGAAGGCGGCGACTCTACCAAGGTCATCGCCCTCTTCGATAAGGTGCTCAATGTGCCACAGCCATCTTCTGAGATAGCCGAGGTGCGTGCCGCCTATATGAGTTTGAAGAAGATGCCGGCAGACTCAGTGATATCAGCCTTCAAAAAGGTGCTTGATATCGCTCCAGACAATGCCAATGCGCGCATCCAGACCATTCAGCTGCTCTGGAATCAGAAGAAGTATCATGAGGTGATTGAACAGGCGAAGGCTGCCCACGAATACAATCCGGAAGAGATGATCTTCTATTATTTCGGAGGTATGGCTTACTATCAGAATAAGGACGAAGATGCTGCGCTCAATGAATTCCGACTGGGTGTGGCTCAGGTGAATAAACTCTCTGCCAACGACCTGGTCTCTGATCTCTATGCCGTGATGGGCGACATCCTGCATCAGAAGAATCAGAAGGATGCAGCCTTTGCTGCCTATGATTCCTGTCTGCAGTGGAAAGCCGACAACGTAATGGCGCTCAACAACTACGCCTACTATCTGAGCGAGGAAGGCAAGGATCTGCACAAGGCTGAGGCGATGAGCTACAAGACCATCAAACTGGAACCGAACAATGGTACCTATCTTGATACCTACGCCTGGATTCTGTTTATGGAAGAGCGTTATGTAGATGCCAAGACCTACATCGATGCGGCTCTCAAGAACCGTGATTCTACCGAGAATAACAGTACAGTATTGGAACATGCCGGCGATATTTACGCCATGAACGGTATGGTGAATGAGGCTGTCGGCTATTGGAAACAGGCCTTGGATGACGACCATCAGACCGAGATCCTGAAATGGAAGATAGAAAATAAGCAATATATTTCCGAGGAAGAATTCCAACGAAAGAAGAACCCTGCAGTTGCTGAGCTCAAGAAATCGAAAATGGCAGGCAAGTCTGCGGGTAAAAAGAATAGGAAAGGTAAAAAGAAGTAATGAATATGAAGAAGATGAATATGGCAGTAGCTGCTGCGGCACTCCTGCTGATGGCTTCCTGCGGCACGACCAAGAAGATGGAAGGAGCTGGAAAGGTGAATGCCAATGATAAGAAGACCGAGACAAAGGCAGAGCAGTCGGCTGCGCTCAGGAATCTGGCTTTTGTCCAGAAAGTATCGGATAATCAGGTTTATACCAATAATATTGTGGGCAATATGAATTTCAATCTGCAGGCAGCAGATAAAGACATCACCGTGCCGGGCAAGTTGAGTATGCGCAAGGATGAGGTAATCCGCATCCAGCTCTTCATCCCTATCCTGGGTACAGAGGTGGGAAGACTGGAATTCACCCCTAACTATGTGCTGATCATCGACCGCCTTCACAAGGAATACATCAAGGCTGATTATACCCAGGTGGATTTCCTGAAGAAGCAGGGTGTGAACTTCTATTCTCTCCAGGCACTCTTCTGGAACCAGTTGCTCGTGCCTGGAACCAAGAAGGTGGCAGATGCAGACCTGAAGAAGTTCTCTGCCAATCTGGATGCTGTAGGTGAGAATGTACCTGTAGCTCTGCAATATGGCAAACTGAACTATACCTGGACTGCCAACCGTAATTCGGGCAGAATCACCGAGGCCAATGTAGTGTATCAGGACAGAAGCACCAGCGCAGCCAAGCTCAATCTGAAATACAGCAATTTCAAGAGCGTGGGTGTGAAGATGTTCCCGGCTACCCAGAATCTTACGCTCTCTGCTATGGTGAACAACAAGCCTCAGGTAGTGAAGATCAACATCGATATGAAGAGCGTGAAGACCGACAGTAAATGGGAGGCACAGACCGAAGTGTCTGACAAGTACAAGAAGGTGGCTCCAGAAGATGTACTCGGCAAACTGATGAGTATGTAGTGTTTGTCGCGAAAGAAAACAATGAAATCATGTATTGAATAATGAAGCGAATTATATTTTTCCTGTTGGCAATCATGTTCTCGCTTGCTCCCTATGCGCAGAAAACGGTGCATAAGAAGCCGGTGAAGAAAACCGCTGTTGCCAATCGTAAACATCAGGCTCAAAGAAAACCGGCGGCTCGCCGTGCCAAGCACCTACCAAGGCAGAACGCCGTGCTGCTACCTATAGCAATGCTTCTATCAGAGGATTGCAGGGGCAGCGTGCCGATATCCAGCGAAGAATCAGGGAGCAGGAGCAGGCTTTGCGCAAGAACAAGGCTGACGTGAAAAAGCGCCTGGAAGACCTGATGGCGCTGAATGGCGAAATAGACCAGAGTCAGAAGAAGATTGAAGGTATCGAGAAGGATATTCATCATATTGATGGAAACATCGGTATCCTGCAGGCACAGTTGAAGACTCTTCAGCAGCAGTTGCAGGATAGAAAGAACAAGTATATCCGTTCTATGCGATATATGAGCCGGCATCATACGGTGCAGGACAAGCTGATGTTTATCTTCAGTGCCAAAAACCTGACCCAGATGTACCGCCGTCTCTCGTTCATCCGCCAGTACTCTTCTTATCAGAAGGTGCAGGGCGAGGCTGTAAAGGCTAAGCAGCAGCAGGTGAACGATAAGCACAAGCAGTTGCAGAATGTAAAGGGGCATAAGAATACCTTATTATATAAGGGCAAGCAGGAGAAGACCGTGCTCGAAGGTAAGCAGACCCAGCAGCAGGAGATGGTACACGGACTGCAGAAGCAGCAGAAGACCATTCAGGCTGTCATCGCCGACCAGCGCCAGAAGGATGCAGCCATCAATGCTCAGATCGACCGTCTGGTCCAGCAGGAAGTAGCCAAGGCTCGTGCCCGTGCTGCTGCCGAGGCTAAGCGCAAGGCAGCTGCAGCCGCTGCTGCCAAGAAGCGTGCAGAGGAACTGGCGCGTAAGAAAGCTGCTGCTGAGGCTGCTGCAAGGGAGAATGCACGTCGTATTGCTGAGGCGAAGGCTCGTGAGGCAGCTGCAGAGGCTGCAAGAAGAAAGGCTGCCGAGGAGGCTCGTGCTGCTGCCGAGGCTGCTAGAAAGGCGCAGGAAGAAGCTGCTGCCCAGGCTGAGGCGAAGGCTAAAGCAAAGGCGCAGGCTAAGGCCCGTGCTGCTGCCGAAGCTGCTCAGCGTGCTGCCGCAGAACAGGCGGCTCGTGAAGCTGCTGCCGAACAGGCGGCTAAGAAGGCGGAAGCTGACCGCAAGGCTGCTGAGCTGAAAGCCAAGGCGGATGAGGAGCGTCAGGCCCGTGAGATTGCTGCTGCCAAGAAGGAGGCGCAGGAAGCGTCAACCTTGAGTTCGGTAGATAGAATGTTGAGTGGTGGATTCGAGGCAAACCGTGGCAGATTGCCTATGCCTATCAGCGGCGGTTATCGCATCGTGAGCCATTTCGGACAGTATAATGTTCAGGGATTGAAGGGTGTTACCCTCGACAACAAGGGTATCAATATCCAGGGTAAACCGGGTTGTGTGGCTCGCAGCATCTACGATGGTGAGGTGAGTGCCGTCTTCGGATATGGTGGTATGTGGAATGTCCTGGTTCGCCATGGTGCCTACATCTCGGTATATTGCAACCTGAAATCGGTCAGCGTACATAAGGGTCAGAAGGTTAGTACCCGTCAGGCTTTGGGTAGTGTAGGATCTGATAACATCCTCCAGTTCCAGCTTCGCAAGGAGACGGCAAAACTCAATCCAGAGGCTTGGCTGGGAAGATAAAATACAGGAGTTATCAAGGTTAACTGTATAGACAGATAGAGGAAACCCTCTTAGATGGCAGCGCCATCTAAGAGGGTTTCGTATTTAGCAATGGCATCGCGTATTTCGCTGATGCGGATAAACTCGTTGGCAGAATGGGAGCGGGAAGATTCGCCCGGCCCCAGCTTGAAGGATGGAAAATGCATCAATGCCTGATCGCTGAGGGTAGGACTTCCGAATGGCTTCATACCCATAGCTACACATTTCCTGATAAGAGGATGCTCCGGGTCGATACGTGATGACTTCAGACGGAAACTGTGTGCCTTTACCTCGCTCTTGAGGTGCTGGCGGATAAACTCGTAAACCTCCTCGTTGTCGTAAAACTCGTTGGTTCGGATATCCACAAGCATCGTGCACTTGTCTGGAATCACATTATGCTGGGTTCCGGCATTCACTACGGTGAGCGTCATCTTGGTAGGACCCAGGAATTCGCTTACCTTCTCGAATTTGTAATCACGAATCCAGCGCATGTCATCCAGTGCCTCGTAGATCGCATTCACTCCTTCGTTTCTTGCCGCATGGCCGCTCTTGCCATGAGCAATCACATCCAGCACCATCAGTCCCTTTTCGGCTACGGCAGGATTCATGCCTGTAGGTTCTCCCACAATGGCAAGATCGATGTGTGGAAGCAAGGGCAGGGCACGCGTGATGCCATCCTTTCCCGAAACCTCTTCTTCGGCGGAAGCCAGATAAATCAGGTTGTAGCTCTGCGGCTTCTCCGTCAGCATTCGGAACATCTGGAGAAGGGAACACAATCCGCCACCGCAGTCGTTACTACCCAGTCCATAAAGCACGCCATCTTCTACATCTGGAGAAAATGGATCGCGACTCCACGAAGCCACAGGCTTCACGGTGTCGATATGGGCATTGAGTAGCAGGGTAGGACGGCTCTCATCGTAGTGAGGGTCGATAATCCAGAGGTTGTTTGCCTCGCGCTGCGGTTCGAAACCATAGCTGCGGATGGTCTGCTCCATGATGTCGGCAGCATCCTTTTCGTTGCGGCTTACCGATGGGGTGGCAATCAGCTTTTTAAGCAGTTGCACCGCGTCGCTAACATATTGTTCCTGTGTCATCATAATCTCTCTATTTTTTGATTTTGGGGACAAAGTTACGAAAAAAAGAGCATATAAAGTGGAAAAACCAACATTTTATTTTGTGTTCTTAACAAATTCTATTATCTTTGCACCAATATTATAATACTAAGCTTATGCAAATTAATAGTCATCTTTCGGTTCTGGTTCATGACCTCGCTAAGAAGTGGGGAGATAAGCCTGCGCTTACCTTCAGGAAGTTTGGTAGTGACCAGTGGCAAACGGTTTCATTCAATCAGTTTTCCCTAAGAGTGAAACAAGTGAGCAATGCCCTCCTCAATCTTGGGGCTAAACCACAAGACAAAATTGCTGTCTTCTCACAGAACTGTGTGCATTATCTGTACACCGATTTTGGTGCATACGGTATCAGAGTAACCTCCGTTCCTTTCTATGCCAACAGCAGTGAGCAGCAGATTCAATATATGATCAATGATGCCCAGATTCGCTTTCTCTTCGTTGGCGAACAGGAGCAGTATGACAAGGCACATCGTATCTTTGCCCTCTGCCCATCCCTGGAGCGCATCATCATCTTCGATTCCAGTGTGCGCATTAGTACACACGACCCTGCAGCCCTCTATTTCAAGGACTTTCTGAAGTTGGGTGAGAATCTTCCACGTCAGACCGAAGTGGAGGAACTCTACAAGCAGGCAAGTATGGATGATTTGGCTAACATCCTCTATACCAGTGGAACAACTGGAGATAGCAAGGGCGTGATGCTGACCTATAGCCAGTATTATGCTGCTTTGAAGGCAAACAATGAGTGCATTCCTGTTACCGAAAAGGATCGTGTCATTGATTTCCTTCCATTCACCCATATCTTTGAACGTGGATGGGCATATCTCTGCTTGAGTGAGGGTGCCCAGCTCATCATCAATACCTATCCACAGGAGATTCAGGAGAGTATGCGCGAGATGCACCCTACCTGTATGTGTAGCGTGCCACGTTTCTGGGAGAAGGTGTATATTGCTGTAAAGGCTAAGATGGATGATGCAGGTTCTATCCAGAAGAAGCTCTTCTACCATGCTCTGGCAGTGGGTCGGAAGCGCAATATCGAGTATATTGCCAACTGCAAGCGCCCTCCTTTGGCTTTGGAGTTGGAATATAAGATCATCAACAAGACCATCCTGAGCATCGTGCGCAAGCAGCTGGGCTTGGATAATCCAAATATTTTCCCTACGGCTGGTGCGTATGTTAGTCCGGAGGTGGAGGAATTCGTACATGCCATCGGTATCAATATGGTAGTGGGTTATGGCTTGACAGAGAGTCTTGCTACCGTATCTTGCGATCATCTCGACAAGAAGCGCAGTCTGGGTTCTGTGGGTCGTCCTATCTCCTGCATTCAGGTAAAGATCGGTGAGGATAATGAGGTGCTCCTCAAAGGTCCTACCATCACTCCGGGCTATTACCATCGTGATACCACCAATGCCAAGGCTTTCGATAAGGATGGATTCTTCCATACCGGTGATGCCGGCTATCTGAAGGATGGTGAGCTTTACCTCACCGAGCGTATCAAGGATTTGTTCAAGACTTCGAATGGTAAATATATCGCTCCGCAGCAGGTAGAGTCTTTGCTCCTGGTGGATAAGTTCATTGATCAGGTGGCAGTCATCGCCGACCAGCGCAAGTTCGTTTCAGCCCTCGTTGTACCTGAGTTCCGCCTCGTAGAGGATTGGGCGCGTGAGCATCACATCGCCTTCACCTGCCGTGAGGACCTGTGTGCCAACGGGAAAGTGCAGAAGATGTTGATGGACCGTGTCCAGATTCTGCAGCAGCATCTGGCTTATTATGAGCAGATCAAGCGTATCACCCTCCTGGCTCACCATTTCTCTATGGAGTCGGGAGAGTTGACCAATACATTGAAGATTCGCCGTCCTATCATCAACAAGAACTATAAGGCGGAGATTGACAAGATGTATGAGGAATAATGGTTTTACTTTAAAATTCAAAGTTAATGATTACAGCTGACCAGTTGAAAGATGTGATGGACAGAGCCGATGCTCTCCATCACTATCTCAATATCGACCAGAAGAAAGTAGAATTCGAGGAGGAGCAGCTCCGCACCCAGGCTCCTGACTTTTGGGAAGACCCAAAGTATGCGCAGGAGCAGATGAAGAAGGTGAAGAGCATCCAGAAATGGCTCGATGGCTATAAGACCGTGCGCCTTTATGCCGATGAATTGAAGCTCGCCTTCGATTTCTATAAGGACGAAATGGTGACCGAGGAAGAGGTGGATGCCGATTACAGCAAGGCTATCAAGGCCATCGAAGACCTGGAGTTGAAGAACATGCTTCGCCAGAAGGAAGATCCGATGGACTGCGTGCTCAAGATCAATTCCGGTGCCGGTGGTACGGAAAGTCAGGACTGGGCTCAGATGCTGATGCGTATGTATATGCGCTGGGCTGAGGCTCATGGCTACAAGGTAACCATCACCGATATGCAGGAAGGCGATGAGGCTGGCATTAAGAGTGTGACGATGACCATCGAGGGCGGTGAGTTCGCCTATGGTTATCTGAAGAGCGAGAATGGTGTGCATCGTCTGGTGCGTGTATCTCCTTTCAATGCTCAGGGCAAGCGAATGACCAGTTTTGCCAGTGTCTTTGTTACTCCGCTGGTGGATGATACCATCGAGGTGTATGTAGATCCTGCCAAGCTCTCCTGGGATACTTTCCGTTCGAGTGGTGCCGGTGGTCAGAATGTAAATAAGGTAGAGTCGGGTGTCCGTCTGCGTTATTGGTACACAGATCCTGATACAGGCGAGGAGGAAGAAATCCTCATCGAGAACACCGAGACCCGCGACCAGCCGAAGAACCGTGCCAAGGCATTGTTGCTCTTGAAGAGTCAACTCTACGACCGCGCCATGAAGAAGCGCCTCGAAGCCAAGGCGAAGATTGAGGCAGGCAAAAAGAAGATAGAATGGGGAAGCCAGATTAGGAGCTATGTCTTCGACGACCGTCGTGTGAAAGACCATCGTACCAACTATCAGACCTCTGATGTGGATGGCGTGATGGACGGCAAGATAGATGATTTCATCAAGGCATACCTGATGGAGTTCCCAACTACCGATGACGAACAATAGAATTATAACAACCTAAAAATAAGATAACTATGAGTGGAAATAAAGATTTAAGAAGAGCCAAGCATGAGGCTTATCAGAAGAAGCAGGCAGCTAAGGGCGAGAAAGTAGTAAAGTGGATTTTTATCTCTTTGATAGCACTGGGTGCTCTCTTTGCCATCTATGCAGCTTCTATAGCTTAATAAGCTTTTATCGCATAAAAAGAGTAAGAAATGAGTGGATTGGAAATAGAAAGAAAATTCCTCGTCAAGAAGGGCGACGCTTACAAAAGCGCTGCCTTTTCTAGTAGCCATATCCAGCAGGGATATATTCCGGCTGAGGGGGCTACGGTGCGCGTTCGCACCCGAGACGACAAGGCTTACCTTACCATCAAGGGTAAGTCGGTGAATGGCGGAATGACCCGCTATGAGTTTGAGAAGGAGATTACCATGGACGAGGCGCAGCATCTCCTGCAGCTTTGCCAGGGGGGTGTGATTGATAAGCGCCGCTATCTCGTGAAAAGTGGCAGTCATATCTTCGAGGTGGACGAGTTTTATGGTGACAACGAAGGCTTGGTAATGGCGGAGGTAGAGCTGGAAAGCGAGACCGAACGTTACGAGAAACCGGATTTCATCGATCGCGAAGTTACAGGAGACAAACGCTTCTATAATTCGCATCTTTTGACAAATCCATTCTGTAAATGGCGTGATTTGCAGTAAAATCGCATAATTATTTAGGATTTCGCATAATTTGCTTTCGATTTATACGCTTATTTGGATTATTTTTTATAATTTTGCAGCATCAAAGAGCTGAAGCGTTAAGAAAGATATAATAGCGCTGTGAGTTTGATGTGAAATAATAAAGAAGAATCTAAGTTTTTTAAAAGAAATAATAAGGATTAAAAGAAATAATAAGGAGAAAGTAAACGAAATGGCAGATTCAAATAGAGGTAGTTTTGGTAGCAAGTTGGGAATGATTCTTGCTACCGCTGGTGGTGCCGTAGGTTTGGGTAACGTATGGCGCTTCCCTTATATGGCTGGTCAGGAAGGTGGCGCAGCCTTTATCTTGGTGTACATCGGATGCGTGCTTTTGCTCGGCATCCCTTGTATGATTTCGGAGTTTATCATCGGTCGCCATGGTGCTTCCAATACAGCTCGCGCCTACACCAAGCTTGCCAATGGCACAGCCTGGAAGTGGGTGGGATTTCTGGAAGTGCTCACGGGTTTCCTGATTACGGGTTACTATGCCGTGGTTTCGGGTTGGTGCCTTCAGTATGTGTATGCCAGTATCATAGGCGAACTGCATGGTGATGCCAATTATGTGACTCAGTATTTCCAGGAGTTTGCTGCCGATCCGTTCCGTCCTGTATTGTGGACGGTGGTTATTTTCCTGATTTGTCATTTCGTGATTATCCATGGTGTTCGTGGCGGTATCGAAAAGGCATCCAAGGTGATGATGCCGCTGCTTTTCATCCTGCTGCTCATCATCGTTGTGGCTTCCTGCCTGTTGCCTGATGCGGGCAAGGGTGTAGAGTTCCTGCTCAAGCCTGATTTTGGAAAGGTAGATCGCAATGTGTTCCTCAATGCCTTGGGACAGTCGTTCTATTCCATGAGTATCGGTATGGGCTGCATCTGTACCTATGCATCTTATTTCAGTCGCCAGACCAATCTCTTTAAGTCGGCATTGCAGATTTCTGTCATTGACTTGATGGTTGCTGTATTGGCGGGTCTGATGATTTTCCCTGCAGCCTTTTCTGTTGGTATTTCTCCGGATAGTGGTCCGTCACTCATCTTCATCACTTTGCCGAATGTCTTCAACAAGGCGTTTGCGGCACTTCCTGTATTGGGATGGATTATTTCCCTGCTGTTCTATGTACTTCTGTCAGTGGCAGCATTGACCTCTCTGATGTCGCTGCACGAGGTGAATACTTCGTTCTTCTACGAGGAGTTGAAGATCGACCGTAAGAAGGGTGCTTGGATTGTAACCATCTCCTGTGCCATCATTGGTGCATTCTGTTCGTTCTCATTGGGAGCTACCGATAAGCTTTCCTGGTTGGGCAAGACGCTTTTCGATTGGTTTGATTTCATCACCGGACAGATTTTCCTTCCAATGGGAGGCTTGCTTACCTGTCTGTTCCTGGGATGGTATGTACCAAAGAAGATTTTGAAGGATGAGTTTACCAACTGGGGAACCTTGAAGGGGCGTCTCTTTGGCATCTATTTCTTCCTGGTTAAGTTCGTGTGCCCTATCCTCATCTTGCTGGTGTTCTTAAACCAGTTTGGAGTTTTGGGATAATCGGAGTTTGGATATAGGGCATATATAATATAAGGTGTATTAACATTAACATCATGGAAACAAGAGGAAATTTTGGAAGTAAATTAGGCATTATTCTCGCCACGGCGGGATCTGCCGTAGGATTGGGAAACATTTGGCGTTTCCCATATATGACTGGTCAGAATGGTGGTGCAGCCTTCATTCTGATTTATTTAGTCTGCATCATTCTGCTGGGTTTGCCGGGTATGCTGAGCGAATTTATCATCGGTCGTCATTCTGCATCCAATGCAGCCCGTGCTTATACCAATCTGGGTAAGCACAAGGCGTGGGGTGCCTTGGGATTGATGGGAATCATCACTTCCATGATCATCTTCGGATTTTATTCCGTAGTGGCAGGCTGGTGCCTGCAGTATCTTTATGCCAGCATTATCGGTGGCGTGCATGGTGATCCTGAGTATGTAAAAAGCTATTTCCAGACTTTCGCATCCGATCCGGTTCGTCCTGTATTATGGGCATTAGGCTTTATCCTGCTCACCCACATGGTGGTGGTTCGCGGTGTGCGTAATGGTATCGAAAAGGCATCCAAGATCTTGATGCCGCTGCTTTTCATCCTGCTGGTGATCATCGTGATTGCTTCCTGCTCATTGCCGGGAGCGATGAAGGGAGTGGAGTTCCTGCTGAAACCGGATTTCAGCAAGGTAGATGAGAATGTGCTGCTCGAGGCTTTGGGACAGGCTTTCTTCTCGCTGAGTATGGGCACGGCATGTCTTTGCACCTACGCTTCTTATTTCAACCGTCAGACGAATCTCTTGAAATCAGCCACTCAGATTGTAACCATTGATACGCTCATCGCCATATTGGCTGGATTGATGATCTTCCCAGCTGCTTTCTCCGTGGGAGTTCAGCCGGATAGTGGTCCTTCGCTAATCTTCATCACCCTGCCTAATGTATTCCAGCAGGCTTTTGGCGATATGCCGGTGGTTAGTTACATCATCTCTGTATTGTTCTATGGCTTGTTGGTGTTGGCTGCTCTTACCTCTACGATCTCGATGCACGAGATTGGTACCGCCTTTATTTATGAAGAGGGCAAGATAAGTCGTGCAAAGGGAGCCTGGGTAGAGACGATAGTATGTGGTATTATCGCAGTATTCTGTTCCCTTTCTCAGGGTGCGGTAGAGGGCTTGGGCTTCTTCGGTAAGGATTTTCTCTCCAATTGTGATAATTTGACGGCGCAGCTTCTGATGCCGTTGTCTTCGTTCATCACCTGCCTGTTCCTGGGCTGGTATGTACCAAAGAAGATTGTACGTGATGAATTCACCAACTGGAATACGGTAAGTGGAAAGCTTTTTCCTGTCTTCCTCTTTACCATCCGATTCATCTGTCCAATCTGCATCTTCCTGATCTTCCTGCATCAGTTTGGAATCATCTAGTTCCTCACATATAGTCTTGTAAGGGCAAAAGCACCGTACGCCAATAGGGTACGATGCTTTTGCCCTTACTTTTTATATGCAGGTCTGGATAGTTAGAAACAGATGTAGGGCTTCAACCTTTCTATTTCGTCTGGTGGGAAATCCTTCAGCAGTTTGAGGTCTTCTATACTATGCAGTGGACCTTTCAGCCTGCGATAATCACAGATTTCCTTGGCTTGATAGAAGTTGAGATAGGGATGCTTCTTGAGCTGGTTGAGCGTTAACTTGTTGAGATTCATCTTGCGGATTTGCTGCTCGTCAATCTTGATATAGTCGATGGCAGATTCTGGCAATCCATCGATTTCTTCCAGCTGTTGGGCAGATGCAAATCCTCCCAGCCGTTCTCTGTATCTTACGATGCGGCTGGCATAGTAACTGCCTATACCGGGAATCTTCATCAGCAGCGTCGTATCGGCACCATTGATTTCGATATGCTCGTTGGCTCTCAGCTTATGTGGATAACTATAAACCTTGGTATCATCGTTTCTTCTATTATTATAATAAGGTGTATTGCGCCTTCCGCTTCTTCCATACCCTTCTTTTCCGTAGAAATCAGCCGCAGGCTTGTAATCGTCGGCTATCTGGATAAACGGCAACAGCACCTCGTAGGTTCTCTTGGTGATGCCATAGACCCGGGCGAAATCGGATGGGCGGGAGAAGATGCCGCCTTTCTCCCGGAAACGGATGATGCTTCTGGCTTGCCAGCTTTCTAATCCCAGTCGTTCGAAATCCTCAGCGCTAGCCGTATTGGGATCAAAAGGGAAGAGTTCGTGCACCATACCTTCTTCTTTGCTGTATAAAGGATGAGATTTGGAGGCGTGATGGATTTTGGCAGATGATGCATCTTTCTCTTGATTGCTGTTTGTGGAGTCTAGTTGGGAAGTCACAGGAGCATCGTTCTGCTTTTCCTGAATCAGGAACGTGAGAGAAACACACACAATCATAATGGCAAGCAGGGTGAGGAGAGCTTGTCGGTCTTTCTTTTGAAGGTAAAAAATGTCTTTGAACTTCATAAGCTCCGATTTTATAGGTGAGTCGGGATTACTGGACTTTATGGGGGCACTTATGCGTCCGTAAAGTACTGATAATCAATAGACCATTTTCTTGTTTTTAGTAATGTTTCACCGAGTTTTCACTTCAATATAGACCTGCAAAATCCTGTAAAACAAGCATTTTGCAGGTCTATATTATTATTTTTCTGCCTTTTTTTCAACGGTGCGACCAGCCTGCAGCTTCTCAACTTGCTCACGTAACCAGGCAATCTGATCCGCCTGCTGTTCTATCAGAGCCTTCTGAGATTCGATGACACTCATCATTAATTCAGGGCTTGAATTGATGTTGACGGTAGAGTTGGAGATGTGGTGGACATTAGTTCCATTCCTTTTCGATTCAAACTCCTCTTCAGTTAAGAAGAAGTCCTGTATAGGAACTTGGAAGAATTCTGATAACTTCTCAATATGTCTACTATCGATGTGCACTCTATCGCGAAAATAAGTCATCGTGATCTTGGTCGTCTCGCCAAAGACGAATTCAACAAGAGAGCGAACTGATCTGCGTTGCTCCTTGCGCAAACGATCTACTAAATTTCCATTGAACATAACTAAATATATATTTATAAACGTTAAATAACACCGCAAAACTGGGGATAAATCCCCAAATATTTGGGTGTTTTGAATTTTTGTCGTATATTTGCCCACAAAAATAGTAACAATATTCGAGATATGCAAGAAAATGAAGTTAAAAAAAGCGCAATAACCATTAATGATTATTACGCAAAACTCAGTAAAAAAGAGAAATCCCAGATACTTGGTTATCTGATTACTCATTACGGATTCCGGTACAACACCATCCAGCAGAAGTTGACCGGAAAGAGTGATTTCAACCCTAGAGATCTGCTGGTAGTAAAAACGGTTATAAAAGAAGATCTATGGAGAAGCAACTAGAGTTTTTCGTATCTTCGCAAGGCGAAGTATACTTCTATGGCCAAGATGGCGCTATGCATAAGTATGACATGAGTCAAGTCGAGCTGATTAGAGAGTTGGCTGACCTCATCGAACGTATGTATCCTATTGCATACAAGTACCTCTATGAGGAGAATATCAAGAGCAAGCGCAACAATCTCTATCATCGATTCCTGATTACGAATCGATTCATCAGATGCAATCTAGGCTCTAATGATACACTGCAGTATGACATCGAGAACAGTATGTTCAATCTGGAGAAGGTTCAATGCCCTCTTCGAGGGCTCTGCCCAAAAGAGGGCATCATCTGTTGCCCAAAGGTAAAATCTCCATTCTTTCCTAAGGAGTTGGAGGTTGTCAAACTGTTTTCGAGAGGCTATGTAGCAAGAGAGATTGCTGATATTTTAGGCAAGTCTGCCAATACGGTTTCAGCTCAGCTGCGTAAGATGACTAAGCGACTGAAACTCAAATCTAACCGAGATCTGATTAAGGTAGTACATAGCATGCACCTATGATATGTGATTCTTGCAAATACAAGCGCAATTGCATTAATGGGCGTTGGTGCTTAAAGTTTAAGAGATATGTGGAGTACAGTAAAGATATCAAAGCGTGTGAAGAGTCTGAAGAATAAAATGATATATGATCTCATCATTTGCAAAATGATAGAAATAGGTTTCTGCGTAAATTCATCGGACAGATTAGTTATTCAGAATGAATATGGCATTTTAGCATATTTACAATTGGCTGATGGCAGTGAATATTGGTGGTGCGATGATGGAATCTGTTTTATGCGTATAGGCGGATCAAGAGACAGAATGTTGAGATATGAACCTCTAGATATTAGAAAATAAAAAATGGCAAACAAGAGAATTATAGTGGAGTGTCACAATTCTTGCGCACGCAAGAATGGTGTAAGATGTACATTCTGGGGTATATCCCATCGTGAGCTATACCGGGAGAAGCATAAAGAGAATGAAGCTTACGAGCAGTTTATGGAGAAGGAGAAATGCTCCTTCTATCGAAACAGAAAGGGAGGTCGAAAATGAAAATAAAATTCTATTCCGACCGCGAAATTATGGCAGCAATGCCAAAGCGGGGGGGCAAATATAAGGGCGTCCTCGCAAATTTGATGATGGAGCGTAGTATGAGCTATAGGAGGCAAATAAGCTATTACATCAACGCAGACATCGATAAGATAATGCGCAGATTATCCTAGTACTTTCAATAATCAAAAGTCTAGTGTAATTTTGCAGACGCAAAAAATATACAGATATGATTAAACAAGAAATTATAGATCGCATCATAAGTGATGTACCTATTCAAGATGTGGCCAAGGATGAAGGCATCAACTTCGTCAAGGAGAAAGGCAACAGATCATGGGCAACATGCCCATTCCACAACGAGAATACACCATCATTCTATGTTGATACAGGAATGAACGTTTGGAGATGCTTCGGACAATGCCGCTCTGGTGGCAATGTCATAAGCCTCTACCGCAAGCTAAAGAATGGCCTGCCATTCCCAATTGCGTGCAAGGAACTGGCCAAGAAATATCTCAATGAGGATATCGATGACGAGTATAAGCCTAGCCGGGAGGACGAGGAGAGACAGAAAGAGCAAGAAGCCTTGCGCATAGCTTTAGACTATGCGCAAAGCTACTTCGTCGAAGAGATGCATAAAGTCAATACAGGTGCTAACAAGGCCAGGGAAGTGGTGCGCAAAAGATGGGGAGCCGATGCAATCGATGAATTCGGTATTGGCTATGCTCCAGCTGATGGATTCATCAGCTGGGCAATGAAGAAGCAGCTTGATCTTGATCTGTTAGAACAGGTAGGTTTGATAGGTATGGGCGAGCGAGGCAAGTTCGCTATGCTTCGAGATCGATATACAATACCTATCTATGACAAGATGAGTAGAGTTATCGGTTTCACCGCCAGAACTCTATCCGACAACTCAGATATCTGCAAATACCTCAACCTAAAAAACTCTCCTGTTTATCACAAGGATACTTCTGTTTTTGGCATCAACTTCGCACAGAAGGAGGCGAGACTGAAGGATAAGTTTTACCTGGTAGAGGGAGCGCCTGATGTAGTCAAGCTGCAGTCGATAGGCATCCTCAATACAGTAGCATCACTGGGTGGTTCCTGGACTGAGAATCAGCTGAAGCAGCTCTATCGAGTGAGCCGCAAGGTGACTTTCATTCCAGACGCAGATACACTGAAACCAGGTAATGAATTCCCGGCAGGTACCGCTAACGTCTTCGCCAATGGCCGGGCAGCGCTGCAGGTAGGCTTCACCGTCAATGTGCGTGAGATTCCGGTTGATTATCCAGCACCCAAAAAAGAGGATCCGGACTCCTGGATAGTCGATAAAGGTCATTTCCTGCAGATGAAGGAAGAGGAATTCATCTTTTGGTACTGCAGGCGTAGATATTGGCCTTCTGTCGAGGATATCGAGTCATATACGACCGAGGATAGATTGCAAGCAATCGCAGACATCTGCGGCCTCCTGATGCTGATCAAGGATGAAGACCTGCGAAGCAGCTATCTGACAAGTCTCATATCCAACTACAAGCACTCAAGAGAGTGGAAGGATACGCTCAAGAGAGCCAAGGAGGCAGAACTGAGCGAGAAGCAGGAGCGAGAGCGCAAGGGAGACATCAAGATGCTCCGTGAATTCGGTTTCACGGAACACGATAATTGTTATTGGGGTACCAATAAAGAGGGTGATGAAATCCAGTGGTCGAACTTCAAGATGAAACCTCTATTCCACATTCGCGATGATTTCAATCCGGTCAGACTCTTCGAGATAAAGAATAACAGTGAGGAACCATCAAGGCTCATCGAGCTAAATATGGATGAGATCACATCCAGCAGCTCACTTCGCAAGCGCCTGTTCGGTATTGGTGATTATATCTGGATGGCCAGAGATGAGCAGCTTATCAAGTTACTAGGCTATCTCGGTAGAGTGACCGAGACTGCAGACCCTATCAAGCAGCTAGGCTGGCAGCGTGAAGGCTTCTATGCCTTCTGCAATGGCGCCATCGAAGATGGAACCTGGCAGCCTATCGATGATATGGGTATCCTCAGATTATCTGCAGGCAAGTTCTACCTGCCTGCAATGAGCAAGCTCAATAAGGATAGCCGAGAATTGTACGTGTCAGAAAAAAAGTTCCGTCATGAGAAGCTGGTGGAGCATCCAACTTCACAAGCTGAATTCTTTGCAAAAGTGGTGCAGGTCTTCGGTGAGAATGCCATGGTAGGTCTATGCTTCTACATAGCCACTCTGTTCAGAGACATTGTCATCAGCAAGAGCCGTTCCTTCCCTCTCCTAAATGCATTCGGCCCTAAGGGATGCGGTAAGACGGAATTCGCAGCGACTCTGATGAATTTTTTCTATAAATATGAAACGAAGTATGAGCCGCTATCCATCACCAATGCATCTATGCCGGCACTCTCCGATTATGTCGGAGGTGTAAGTGATGCCCTGGTGCATATCGATGAGTACAAGAACTCCATCACCCAAAACAAGGTAGAGTGGCTGAAGGACTTGTGGAATGGTATTGGTCGAACTAAGATGAATATGGATAAGGACAAGAAGCTAGTGCAGGCGAAGGTTGATTCCGGCATCATCTTAACTGGTCAGGAGATGCCGACCGCAGATATTGCACTCTTCAGTCGCCTTATCTATCTGACATTCGACAAGGGCGAGCATACTCGTGAAGAGAAGATGAATTTTGAAGAGCTCGAGCGCTATCGACAGATAGGCGCTACGCACATCACCCTGCAGCTGCTTAAGCATCGAGAGCAGTTCCAAGCTTGCTTCGGCAAAGCCTGGAAGCAGGCTTCAGATGACCTAGAGAAGAGACTGGAGAGCGAGAGCATCCTAGACCGAATTATGACTAACTGGAAGGTTCCGGTAGCTGCTTACCTGGCAATTCGTGACTACATCGAATTTCCCTTCAGCTATTCTGAACTCATCGAGGTAGTTGTCAAGGGCATCAAAACGCAGAACTCGATGTGTAATACTACCGACGAGGTGGCTGGCTTCTGGAATATCGTCAATGCTGCAGTGCAGATGGGCGAACTGAAAAAAGACCAGGACTTCAAGATTAAGACAGTCGGCAGTCTGACTACAAATAAACTGAAAATCGAAAACTGGGCGATGCCGAAGAGCATCCTGATGATCCGCAAGGACATCACTATGGCCATATATCGCAAGCTAGGCCGCCAGATGGATGAGAATCTCCTTCCTAAGGAGTCACTACTTCATTATCTGCAGATAGGTGCAGACTTCCTGGGATCGACCAAGAACCCGGAGCGTTTCATCAAGTTCAACCCAGGCGGAGTTCCGGAGACCGTAGAGAAACTGGATGCCGCAGGAAATATGGTTGGCCGTCAGAAGATATATTATAAGGATAGGCCACTCTGCTTCGATTACAAAATGGTATCAAGCAGATATGGCATCGACCTCGATACCGAAACCGACAGCGACAGCAAGGATCCTGCAGCTATGACTGACAAGGAGCTGGCTGAAGCTGGATTGCAATGTTTGCCTCTATAGTTATATATTTTTTGTTTAATGTATCTGAGCCCTGGTAGGTGAAAACCTTCCAGGGCTTTTTAGTTGACAATATGTATATATGTTGCAGAAAAAGTTATGGTAGATGCGCACGACTCGTTTTTGCTTGTGGCAATTGTGGCAATTCGGGCAATACTGATAATCAGCGTATTAAGAGTGAAATCGGTTGTGGCAATTGTGTGGCAATTTGTGGCAACGGAGAGATAAGTGTGGCAAAGGTTGTGGCAATTGTGGCAATATTTATATATAATGTGTCAATAAGATAACTAATATAATATTAATAATCAAGTACTTAACATTTTTGCCACAATTGCCACAACTTAATTTGCCAAAAATGGGTTCATCGAAAATAAAAACAAAAAATAACCGCAAATAAAGGTATTTTCCCCTTAAAACTTAGGGTGGTCTCAAATCTTTTTTGTAACTTTGCGAAGTTTTAAAATAAAAAATATGAATAAGTTTCTAGTTTATCTCCATGTTGAGCCATACATGAAGCAGTGGCTCATCCATTCCTTCGGCAATCCTGTCGAATTCCCTGCTAGCAGCAACGAGAATGCTGTTATCAGAAGATTCACACAGAAGCAGCCTACAAACCTTAAGCCAGAACTGCCATCAGCAGACGAGATCGCAATCTGCATACCTGCCTGCAAATACAAGAATCCGGCTACATACAATTATCTCTCTCATCAAGCCAAGAAGGCATTGACCGAGAGCATCAGCGACCTGTTCCGCATAAACATGTGGAATGACCTCGGAGACCTATCAGATACGTCCTGCAAAAAGATGTCCGCATTCCGTTCCTGGTGTTCCATGCACGGCATAGATGTCGAATACGCTGAGACCGTCCGCATGAAGTGGTACCGCATGCGCAAGTCATACCAGAACAGAGGTGTGAACCTCTTTAATCATAAAAGATGCAGAAATAACGATTTTTAACGCAAAAATCGCATATACCATATACCCCTTTTTTGAACAGGTGCGAACAACTGCGAAATATTAGTTTTCCACATTATTATATATAGTATGAAGAGATTGAGTTTTATCACTAAAGTGCAGCGAGTACCAGTGAGTGAGCTTCCGTTCGAGACGCTTACCTGCAACAAGACTTTTTCCATTCCTGGTTCTGACAAGTGGCCGAAGGTTAAGTGTCAGCGACCGGCAAAGCTAGAAATAACAGACAAATTAGAGGATGGAGTCAGATTATATACCCATAAGCTGACTCTTCGCCTTCCTGATGATGACCTGGATACGAGTGTTCCATACGCTTACCTGGTGACGGATCTGGAATCTAATAAGTATCTCATAGGTGTAGGAGATAGACCTTATCCTATCATCAATATGTCAGATATCCATCCTGATTCACTAGGCTCTTCTACCTTCGTAGAGGCGGTCATTCAGTGGATCTACACGCGAAAGGCACCAAAAATAGCCTGATTGTCGTATTTTATTTTTGGCAATTGCCAAATTACCTTTGCAGAAAAAAGGTAAGCAAATGAAATACGGAATGATGATTTGTGGTACCATCGGAGCCGGCTACGACTGGTGGTCAGGACTACGGTACACGTTCCAAGGACGTCAAGGCATACCTTGACGCCCATCAGGATGAAGAGGTGCATATCGCAGTCTCGTCACCTGGTGGATTTGTTGATGAGGGTCTGACCATGTATCAGCTCATCAAGGATCATGGCAAGGTCAATGTGCATATCTTGGGTATGACAGCCTCCATCGCTACGGTTCTCTGCATGGGAGCCAAACATGTGGATATGTCGGTGGGCAGCACAATGCTCATACACAATGCCTCCACTGGAGTCACCGTGTGGGAGTCTGCTAACAAGGCCAAGCTTGATGAACTCATCAGAGATTGGAAGAAGCAGCGTGATGACCTCGATACAATCGACAAGGTCATCGCATCTGTCTATGCCAAGAAGTCGGGCAAGTCAAGCGATGATATCCTCGCTCAGATGGAAAAAGCGAACTGGCTCAGTCCAGAGCAGGCGCTTGAAATGGGTCTGATTGATGAGATCAAAGACCTGGATGAGGAGGATAAGATGCGACAGACCAATCTTGCCAAGAGATTCAATAATTCAGTATGCTCAACACTCGGTCTTCCTCCACTACCTCACGTGACCGCAGCTGATGAGCCTAGCAAGACATTCCTCGAGAAAGCTTACAACTCTCTCAAGGATATGTTTAAAAACAATTCTCAAATAATTAAAATGAAGAAGAAATTCCTCAACCTTCAGACCATCCTTGACCGCAAGGATGATTTTGAGGTTACCGATGAGAAGATTACTCTCACCGATGCAGAGATGCAGAAAATCGAGGATAGCCTTGTTCAGAAGCAGAAAGACTTCGAGGAGAAGTCAACTGCTCTCGACGCAGCTGAGAAGAAGGTCAAGGACCTGGAGGCTCAGATGGCCGAGAAAGACAAGGCTATCGAAGACAAGACTAAGGAGATCGAGGACTTGAAGGGCGCACCTGGTGATGACACCGTTGATGCACCTTCAACAGCACCTCAGGCTTCTCCTCGCGATTGCTATAATGCTTTATGTAATATTTAATGGCTGAACCAAAAAATATTGATATTACACCTGAGGAGCTTGCAAAGAGCTTCATCACGTACCGCAAGGATATTCTTCAGATGCCAATTCTGGCGCTCGAAGAAGTTACAAAATATATGCAGCTGCGCCAAGGCGTTCGCTATGCTGAGGAGGTGGGAGAGCTTGCTGGTTCATTCGAGATTGGACCATTCTCTTACACCCGCATCGACGATGAGCAGGTGAAGATTGTTGGCCGCAAGCTCGAGACCTTCCTGGGTTCCGGAGTCAAGGAGTTCAATCCTATCTCTGTAGTACAGAGCATCTATGGCTCATCAGTAGTGCAGGGTGATGCGCTTAAAAACACTCCTATCACCAAGTTGGTAGCGATGTACCTGTTCAAGCTTCTTGGTGAAGCTTTCCGCAACAGCATCTTCACCGCGAAGCGCAATGATGCTGGTAAGACTACCGCAGAGCTGTACAATGGCTTCAAGACCATCGCTGACGCAGAGGCTAAAGCTGGCAATCTTGATACTGCAAAGGGCAACCTCTTCAAGACTACAGCCATGACCGCTGAGAATGCGGTTGATGTCATTGAGCAGTTCATCGATGCAGCTGATGAGAAGCTGAGAGGTGAGAACACCATCCTCTTCTGCAACAAGAAAAGTAAGACTCTGTACGAGAGAGCATACCGTAATACTTACGGCCATCTCAACTACAACAAGGAGTTCAACAAGACTTACATCGATGGTGACCAGAAGTGTGAAATCGTCGGTCTCTCTTGCGTTCCTGATGGCTTCAAGCTCATCACACCTAAGAAGAATATGCTCGTCGGTATCGCTACATCTGGTGAGAAGTGCAACTTCGAGATAGAGAAGAGTCTTCGATCACACTTCCTCCTCGATTTCGTCGCTACCATGTTCTTCGGTTGTCAGTTCGAATCGATTTCGAAGGAGCGAATCCTGGTTGGTTATGACACTCTCCCTACAGCATAGGGAGAGCGTCTGATAGTTTAACGATTATACATTATATATATGGCACAGAAAAAATCATGTACTGATGCAGTCAACCTCTACGAGGATGTGATCAAGTGCCCTGGCCAGAAACGACTGCCTGGTACTCGTGCATACGGCTGGTTTATCCGTCGTGCATACATCACTAAGCTGGCAGAGCCGCAGAAGGAAGCTGCTGCTGCTCTTAAGGAATACCTTGTTATCAAGGAGTCTCATACCTTGCAGGCTGACAAGAAGTGGATCAGAGTGGAGTTTATTCCAGACAAGTCTTCCATCGCTCCTGAATCTCAGGGAGAAGAGGGCAGCAAGACCATGAACAACAAGGCGACCCTTGTTCTTCCTGGTACTGAAGAGGAGCAGCAGGCTACTGCTCCATGCTCCTCAACGACGACTGTATCTTCCTCGTCCCTCAGCGCAATGGTAAGGTTCGCCAGTTCGGTGACGATGCCTTCACTGTCTCCGTCACTCCATCTGCAACTACAGGTGCTTCTGTCACCGATGAGTCTAACACTACGTTGGAAATCTCTGTTGCGTGCGAGACTATGCCTCCATTCTACTTTGGTGACATCGTTACCGCTGATGGTACATATAGCGGTGAGACCTGCAAGCTGAAAGCGACAGGTGACGTGTAAGCAAGTCCATTTTTTATAATTCTCATAGTTTAAGCTGGCGAGGCGATGCTGATATGCTCGCCTCGCCTTTTATTTTTAGATATGATTGATAAAACATTCACACAGAAGATCAGTCAGTGGTTCGATAGCGAACATACTGACGAGAATATTCGGGAAGGAGCAATGATGCTCCTGCAGATTAATAACAATAAACATCTCTATCAGGTCATCAGCTTCAATCCGCAAGGTAAGCTGGAACTGCTCAAATATGAGCTGCGCAAGCATCTCAACTATCGCAATGCTGGTATGACGCTTGATGAGGTCAGAGACTACGACAATGCGGTGACTCCTATCCTTCAGGTTGCAGTAGATCGTACTACTGAAGCTGATGAGCAGGCACCTGATTTTATCCCTCATCTCCCTCAACTCTGCGGGGATAATGTAGTACTCTGCCCTGATGCCATCATTGCTAAAGGTAAGCGTGAGGACCACAATCAGCTCCCTGCTCATATCCAGGATATCTGGGAAGCAAATGCTGCGCTGTGGAAGAAAATCAAGGAGCATTTCGAGGCTTGCAAGGCATACACTCAGTCTTGCGACAGATACGAGGGATTGCATGCTGCAGATGAGGGCTTCCAGCAACTCCTCGGCACGCTTAAGCAGGAGTACTACGCATACAAGCAGGGCATGGAGGTCTATGACCATGCCACTGTGACGAATCCAGAAGATGAGCCGGAAGAGCAGCAGACCGATGCTGCCATCACCGCCAAGCAAATAAGCAATGCGCGATCCTATATCACAAAAAGCCTGCCGAAGATTATCGAGTTGCAGGAGAGTGGTGAGGCAGACAAGGCTGCTGCCTTGCGTGACAAGGTCAACGAGCGAGTGCAGCTGCTTGTTTCTGCCAAGGCTGAACTCACAGCTGATACCATTGCCAAGATTCAGCAGGCAGGCATCGAAATGCAGCCAGCTGAAGAGCAGCAGGTAGAGGAAAATGCAGCTGAGACAGAGGAGAAGGTAGATGAGAGCGAATCAGATACAACAAGTTCTGAAGCCGCTTCAGCAGAGTAGCTCGCAGGTCTATCTAGGTCAAGGCCTTCACACTCTTGGCTTGTTAGGCTGGATTCTGGAGCAGACCGGTCCGGCAGATGTTGCCGTCACGACCTTCTCTACTTCCGATGCCTTCCTGTGTGGAGTCATCAACCTTCGCAAGCGAGGGTTGATAGACCATTCTACGTTAGTGGCAGACATTAAAGCTTCAAGCAAAACTTTAAAGCTAAAACGCTTGATGACAGAGGCTTTTGATGAGGTTAAGCTTACGCTTAATCACTCGAAGATTATGTTGGTCAGTAACGCAGAGTGGTTAGTCTCCGTGATCACATCGCAGAATCAGACGTATGGTGACCGGGCGGAATGTACCTTCATCTCTCTCGATAGAGACGTCTATCTCGATATTCATAAAATGCTCAATAATTTGCTAGATGATAAGAACACAATTTCCATTCCTCGAGGAGAGTGAATTGTACCTGCAGGCGGTATATGATTATGCAAAGACCATGACGCCAGTGGAGGAGATTCCCATCCTGATGGACCTGCCTCCCGATGAGTCTGTGGCTATGCAACTGGAGCTGCAGGAGCCTAGATCGCCATATCGCAGGCGCTATCTTAGAGGTTTAGCGGAGACCGCTAATGAGTTGAGAACCAACAATATTGCATTGGCAAATGTCGGTTCTCCTGGTGCATATCAGGCAGTGATGACTCAGCTATCGCAGATTATTGCCAAAATCTCTTGATATGAGTCTTCCAGTCAATGTAGATGATTATATGAAGTACATGCCTCTCAACGAGGATGAGCTTCAAGACCTTCATCTCTCCGCTATCGTCAAGGCGAGAGTGGAGAGACTTCGGGGGTGCTATGCATTCTGGCTGCGCTACCCTCGATACACCGTCCGTGAGATGGTTGATCAGGATAAGGCAATGTTCGGTGTAAGCGAGAGCCAGGCATACGATGATATCCATCTCTGCCAGCTGATGCTGGGCAACCTCAATGCCGCATCCAAGGAGTTTTGGCGGTGGAAGGTCAATCAGGAGATTGACGAGGACCGCAAAGCAGCCTTGGCTGCAGGTGACTTCCGAGCGCTTGCCGTGATGCAGAAGAACCGCATCAAGAACAATCGCACCGATACTCCTGATGAACCAGAACTGGCATTCGACAAGATTGTTCCTGTCGAATTCCGTATGACAGATGACCCGACGGTCATCGGTTTGCAGAAGATTCCGAATCTTCGTGCAAAAATCAAGAAAATGGAGAAGCGCTATTCTATGCCTGACATAGAGGACGCTGATTTCGAGGAGATTCCAGATGATAGCAGCAAGTCAACCTAAACAGCTCTTCTTCAATGATGTTCAGTCTCGGGTTCTGCAGCTTATGCCCAAGACGCTAATCTGTGAGTGGGGGCGTGGAACAGGTAAGGGTGTGGTCGAGGCAGGCCGCATCCTCTATGCCGTCCAGCACATGCCAGGCTGCTGCCTCGGCATGGTGGCTCCCTCTGTCAAGCGATGTCAGACCAATATTCTTCCATCTGCCTGGTACACCTGGAGGAGTGGGGATACAAGCGAGACGTTCACTACATCGTGGGTAAAAAGCCGTGGAAGGCGCTCCACTGGCAGGATCCGCACTTCCAGCCTATGAACTGGGAGAACACCGTAGCCTTCTACAATGGCAGCTACCTCAACATCATCTCTCAGGACCGAAGTGGCACCTCCAACTCCCTCTCACTCGACCATGTCTTTATCGACGAGGCAAAATTTATTGATTGGGAGCAACTTAACAACGAAACGCTACCTGCCAATCGAGGCAACAAGCAGCTGTTCGGTGACTGCTGCCTGCACCATGGGCTTACGATTACTTCAGATACTTCTGCGACAAAGAAAGGTTCCTGGTTTATGTCGTGGGAGAAGAAGATGGATAAGGAGCTGATTGCTACTCTTGAGACGGTGCTGGTACATCTGCACAGTATCCGCAACAAGCTGGCTGCTCACCCAGAGCGGTACGATTACTACATGTCGCAGGTGCAGAAATACGAGAAGGTTCTGCACTCCCTCCGCTCTTATGCCCTGGTATATTCCAGGTGTTCGAGCATTCAGAACCTCGCAGTTCTGGGCGAGGACTTCATCAGGCAGATGAAGCGAGATTTGCCTAAGATGACTTTCCTCACAAGCATCATGTGTCAGCATGTGGGTATTGCCATGGACGGATTCTACTCCGGTCTTGACGAGGACCGAAACTTCTACACAGCGCCCAATACTTCGTATCTGGACGCACTGCAGTATAAGTTCAACCCGAAGAAAGACAAGATCGATTGCCGAACTGATGGAGATATAGAGGACGGTTTACCGCTGATCATCGGCCTGGATGCCAACACCAACATCAACTGTATGGTGGTGGGGCAGGTAGGTTCTGACCAGCGCCTCCGCATCATCAATTCGCTCTACGTGAAGTATGAGCGCAAGCTTCCTGAGGTTGCTCAGGACTTCTGCGACTATTACAAGTATCTCAAGAGCAAGAGGGTCATCTTCTACTACGATGCAACCTTCGTGGGCAACTCTTATGCGACTCACACCGATGACTTCTATCAGATAATCTCTAGAGTGCTCAGGCACAATGGATGGCTGGTGACTGAGGTCTATATCGGAAAACCTTGGAATCACCTGCAGAAGCAGGAACTCATCAACCGAATGTTCAAGGGCAAGGCCAATCACATGATCCTCATCAACCAGGACAACAACGAGGACCTGATTGTCTCTATTGAGAGCGCCGGCTGCTACAACAACGGCAAGGATAAGCGAGGAGAGAAGCTAGTGGAGACTGACGAGGACCGCCTGGAGAACAGAACTGACTTCTCCGATGCCTTCGATACCGTCTGCATTGGTGCAGAGAAGTTTCCTCAGAGTGTTCTATATACAGGTAGCATGAGCTGCCATTTTCCGACATAGGTTTTTTGATTTATATAATTTACTAGTTTTTATTTTTTGTCTTTTATTATTTTACTTTTTGCTGAAGGTTGTTGCTCGTGAGAGTAGCAGCCTTTTTTCATTCTTGCTGCAGAATAGGTATCGCCCTTGCAGGTCGATGGTTGTTTTGTCTGCTTTTCCGTACTTTTTCTTATTTCATTCTCGAAGCTCGATGGTCACTCATCCGAATTTTCCTGTGCGAAGGTAGCTTCTGGCGATTCAAACCGCTGTATGAACCTGCACTAAAAAAAGCCAAAGATTCTTCACGCAAGCTAAATCTTTACCTTTTCTTACCACAGAACCCCACATCTGTTTGCCTCTGCCAGCGCATTGTTATGCACAGGAAAAATCGAAAGAGTGACCGAGCTTTATACGGAATGAAATAAAAAAAATACTCCAAAGCAGGGAGATTGGAAAAATCTCTGAGATCCCTCGCATTACCAGAATAGAATTTTTAAAAGTTTAATGGATATGAGACAAAATTATTTAGTGGAATACGTTCCAAACGCTTACATCAACCTTTGCGTTGACAAGAATCAGCAGAGAGCAAATAATCAGCTTATCTACGATTTCAAGGCAGGCAAGACTGCCACCACACGCTTTTGCGCTGAGTTGTTAATCAGCTATCTGAGAAGACAATACGGCAGATTATTGGAGGATTTCGTTGTCGTTTTCGCACCCTGCAGCGCTCAATGGAAGTATAACAAGAGATTCGGCTATCTCGCAGCTATTCTCAACCAGGCAGGCATCAAGACCGCAAACGAGCACGTTCGCATCTATGGCGAGCGCAAGCCTACCCACAATGGCGGAAGCCATCACGTGAGCGAAGGACTCTATCACGTGGCTATCGATGGCAGCTACTTTGCTGGAAAGAACGTCATCCTTTTCGATGACCTCCTGACAAGCGGTCAGACCATCAACGAGTTTAAGGAGCAGCTGGAAGCTGCAGGAGCCTACATCGAGCGAGAGATTTTCGTAGGGCGTACAATTCATCACTGCCCTATCAGCAACAGAGGAATCCTGCAGGAGATGGCAGAGGGCTTCTACGAAGCAGTAGCAGCATCAAAGAGATGTTATCCACAAGGTATTTATAACGTAAAGTTGAACAATAATAAAGCAGCATAATATGAAGAAGTACAATGATATACTAGCAGACGAGAGACCGGAATACAAGGCAGCTAATTACGGATTTGAAAATCTTAGTAACACTGAGCTGTTATCGATGGTAATCAACCGAGGTGCAGGAACAAAGGAGAGTATCAGCCAAGCAAGGCAGTTGATGAACATAGCAGACGGGAAACTGAGTAACCTTGCAAAGCTATCAATGGATGAAATGCAGGTGGTGCAGGGCATCGGAGACTGCAAGGCGCTGGCAGTACTCGCAGCTCTAGAGATAGGCAAACGCAGGGCAAGGGAGCATGTAGCGAGAAGCCCGACCTAGGCAGCAGTCTGGCAATCTACAATTATCTCCATCTGCAGATGGCAGACCTCAATGTAGAGCAGGCGCACATCCTGCTGATGAATCAGAATTTCAGACTAATCAAGCACGTGAAGCTGAGTGAGGGAGGAATCACAGACACATCTGTAGATGTGAGGGTGATGATGAAGGAGGCAGTGACCGCAGGCGCAACAATCATGGCGCTGGCTCACAACCATCCAAGCGGAAGCCCAGCACCAAGCAGGGCAGACGATGAACTCACGAGGAAGGTCAAGCAGGCATGCGATATCATGCGCATCTTCTTTATGGACCACGTGATAGTAACAGATGGAAGCTTCTACTCTTATCACGACAAGGGCAAGCTATAGGACGAAGGGCAGTGAACTCACTGCCCTTTATTTTTGGGGCTAACTCGCTGGTGACCGCTGGTGCAGGGATGGCAGAAAGATGGCAATCGGCAGGGCAAACGGAAGGAGAAAAGGCAATTGCCACAAGGGAAAAAGCGCTACATATACCGCTCTGTTTTCGGGAGGCAATTGCCTCCGAGCGTAGGGCAGTGGAGGCTACCCTTACAGGGAAGCACGCTCCTTTTTCCACAACTTTCTAAAATTCCGTGAATTTCAGTAAGTTGACAAAAATGACCGTGGAAAATTTGTGCAAAAGCAGCAAATTTTGCAATCGTTTTGCAAACGATTGCCACCCGAAAATGGCGACTTATGACAATTCCTGCAGAATTGCCACAAGAAACGCACCATTTTCGGGTGAACCCCTCCATTGCATTACGGGGTAAAAGAGGAAAGGACATTTCTTGACATCATTCTGCAAATGATGAAAAAAAAGGTAAAAACCGTGTTTTATTGGGCTGGAATGTTAAAAATGTATTAAACATAATAAGTTTATTATGTAATATTTGCGTATATCAAAATTATTATGTACCTTTGCAATCGAGTTAAGGAACATGTTTAATCAATTAAATTTTTAAGCTATGCAAGAAGATTTAGAAAATGAAATCGAGAGAAAGAAAAAAGATATCGAAGACTTTCTCCGAATCGTGAAATTCACTGGTCTTTCACAGAAGGAAATCGAAAAGAGACTTGATTATCTCTTGGATGACCTTTCAAGACTGATGAAGAAAAGAAAGTAAAATGTTTAACTTCCCCTCCTTCGGGAGGGGATTACAAAATATATATTGATATGGAAGATATTAGAACCCTATTGGATGAATACAAGTCTCTTGCAGGTAATACCGATGCAATGAGCGAGGAGCGAAAAAATGAAATTATCGCTAAGCTGGAAACTATGGATAAGGATGCTGTGGCTGAAGTGGCAAAACCATTCCTGGAGGAAAATGTAACTCGCCTGGAGGGCGAAGTGAAAGCTCTCCGCAGCCAGATAGATGCAGAGGATTACAAACTGCTTCCTATCTCTTACATCGCTAAGACCTATTTCAACAAGAGCGCAGCATGGCTTTTGCAGCGTCTCAATGGATATCAGATCCGTGGAAAGGTTTATACGCTCAACCAGGAGCAGAAAGGCATCTTTAACCAGGCGGTCAAAGATATAAGCAGTCGCATTAGCGCATTGCAGTTAGCATAGCTAACATGTTCAATAACTCAACTCGGTCCCCGCCACGATTCCGTGCCGGGGACTTTTTACGTAAATTATCAAGAAAAAATGTTAGAAACACTGCATTTTTAGGGTTTATTGCCTAAAAATGCGGTGTTTTTCTTGTTTTTCCGAATTATTTTCGTACCTTTGCACATGCTATAATCTAGCATCAATTTCATTCATTGTGCTTCAGGGAAGTATACCGATTTTTATTTAGTTAGGGTGAAAATATATAAGTATCCATTAAACTACTAAATGTCATTCGTCGTGAGATGAGTAACAAGGGTGCCGGAGTTGCGATAAGCTCCTGGGCTTCGATGCCAGGCATCCACCAGAAGATGCTTAATTTCTTTTAAGATTTTAATGTTTAGTTTTTGTTAGAAAGAATCAGTAGGGTTCAAAGTTGTTTTATAGGTTTTTAGTAATAGATTTAGGTAATAAGGTTTTTTAGTTTTGGAGCCATCCGTGCGTGACGCATAGATGGCTTTTTTCATGCCCAAATGTTAAAACTTAGTTAATATAGCAAAAAAGCTACCTAAATATTTGGTAGTTTGTAGCTTTTTTGCTACCTTTGCAGTGTCAAAATGACAAAGAGTTCATTGATTTTATGAAAACAAAAGATTTGATTATGAGACTGAGAGATGCGGGATGCGTCCTGTCTCGACATGGTGGAAATCACGACAAGTGGACTAATCCTAAAACGGGTGTGTCGCAGTTCGTACCAAGACATAGTGGAGAGGTTCCTACGGGACTTGCCAATAAAATCTTGAGAGACTTGGTTGGGGGTTAACCCCAACCTTCCACCTTCAAATCCTTTTGTATTTTATGAGGGATATGGACTCTTTTTTATAAGGTAACTATAAAAATATTATATTAATATGAAGGTACAGATTATAGTGGAGCAGGCATCTGATGGCAAGTTTTGGTGCTATACAGAGCAGGGCATCGGAGATGTTGGTCTGAGTGCCATTGGTGACTCTGTGGCAGCAGCAAAAGCTGACTTGATGGAGTGCTACGAGGAAGCAAGGCAGGATGCTGAGGAGAACGGCAAGACGTTTCCTGAGGTGGAGTTTGAATATAAGTACGACCTTCAGTCGTTCTTCAATTACTTCTCGTTCCTCAATGTCTCGGACATCGCAAAGAGAGCGGGCATCAACCCATCGCTCATGCGGCAATATAGCAGCGGTGTCAAAAAAGCTGGAGAGAAGACATACCAGCGACTCAACGCTTGTATGAGCAATATTAAAGCGGATTTACAAGCAGCCGTCTTTTGATGGTTGTGTTTTCATAAAGTAATTAAATGAACTCTTGAGCCTCTGGTGCGTGACGCATCGGGGGCTCTTATTTATTAATCATTAAAGTTATAAATATGAGGAGCAAGAGACCTGATGATGATATGGATTTTATAGAGTGGTCCTGCAAACATTATCAAGATAAAAAGAATAAAGAGATGGATGCCAAAAGAAAGGCTGAGAAGAGAGAACGCAATAAATATTGGATGGAGATCATTACGTTCTTGGTGATGGTGATATCTGCCTTATACTCGTGCCTGGCTTCTACCATTAAGCAAGTATGGCAATGGCTATTGCTACAGCTTCAATGACAACAAGCAGAAAAAGGCGGTTGTTGTCTCTTTCTGCTATTTCTAACCGGTCGTTGGTCAAATCTATGCGTTCATTGGTCTTCTTGATAAGATCAATAACCCTATGCAGGGTAAGTTCCTTATTTCTTTCCATACCTTATTATATATATTATTAATTACACACCGCAAAGTTAGGAAAATAATCGGAGAATATTAGAGAAAATCGGAGAAAATCAGAGAAAATCAGAGAAAATCGGAGAAAATCGGAGAAAATCAGAGAAAATCGGGGAAAATCGGGGAATTTTCGAGGAAAATGCACGGAAAATCGGGGAATTTCCGAGGAATCCATTCCTCGAAGTGGCTGAACCGAAGGGAGATCCTGCAGTCGTTTCCGGTCGTTTTTGGTCGTTTTTCCGGTCGTTTCCGGTCATTCCTGGATATGATTCCGAATGAATCCGCAAAATCATTCCGTTTGATTCCTTTTCTTTCCTTTTCATTCCTCAACCCCTTGTTTTATGCTCTAAAACATAAAAAAGTCATTTTCTTTAAAATTTCTCGCTTTTTTTTTGGCGGTTCCAAATATTCTTTGTACTTTTGCCATCGCTTATAAGATAGTAGTAATCTACTCAGCGATGGCGACTGTTTCGCCTAGGCTTCACGCCGTGGGCTTTTTTATGCCTATAAAGTATCATTTTCCCGGCAGCGGGAAAAAGGTCTTTACAATATGGCGGTTGCATGATCCGTAAGATACTTGCCCTTCGCTGGGAAAGCTACCATCTTATAAGCAGCGGTGAATGTGACCGCCACCATTGTATTTATACATCAAGGTCGGTCTATAATGCTTATAAGATGGCAATTATGCAGAATTCAATTTTATTAAGTGATGCGCAGGTAAGACCTGCAGGCATCAGCGTCAACGAGGGCATCCATACCCTCAAGTGTGAAATCAAGCGTGAGGCTAAGCGCCTCTGGGCTACCAAGAGTGAGGCCTTCAGCTTCCTCTGCGAGGAAAGCGTGAGCTATGGCGAGGTAGCGAAGACCATAGTTGGCATAGTCAGCTTTGTGTGCGTGATGATTGTTGGTGGTTATCTTTTCGGAGGGGAGGTGATGTAGTTATGGAGGAGAATAAAAAGAATATCAATGACTTCATTGCCGATGTTGTTAAGTGTGATGGCATCCCTGAAGGAGAAGATCACATGCAGTATATCGATATGATAAATAAAGCGCTGAGTGCTTGGGCAGATTGCAATGAAAATAGAGGATATATCCTCATAGCAGTCGGAGAATCTAAAGTGGAGAACGGCTATCCTGAAGGCATGTTGACCAATTCTGCTTTCGGATTTGATGGAAACAGACATAAGCTTGTGGGCTTCTTAAGCGTACTTATGGCGCAAGATGAGAATTTCCGCAAATTGCTTTACTTAGCTCTTATGCTGAATAAAAAGAAGATATGAGCAAACCGAAGAATGTAATTGACCTCCACAAGAAGAGGCATAGAGTATATAAGGCGCTCATCGCTAGATACCTGGAGCTGGATTCTTACTACGTGCAGCTGTGGAACAATCTCCAGATATTACGAAGCGCGGCCAATCTTGTAACGGTTGCAGAGGTGCGAGATTACCTGTTTGATGCAATCAGAAAGTTGGAAGCCTTAGCTGTGAGAGTCTGCCGCCAGCGAGATAAATATGATCTGTGGGCAGCCAAGATTTTCGAATCTTGCAATCTGATGTATTCAGCCTACGGACAAGTATATTCACCGGAAGAAGAATTCCCTTATAATGAAGAATGATTATGGAGAATGAAGATTATAACATCGATGCGTTCGAGACAGAATTACTCGACGCATACTTCAAGTTCCGTTCCAACCTGCCAATGAAGGATGAGGAGACCGGACTTGAATACAAGAAGAGTTTCAAGACCTCGCAGGATATCATCAGCGAGCTGAACTGTATGGGAGGCGTATCATACGCCTGCGTGAGTGACTACATGAAGAGTCACGGCTATGTCATCGCTACGCAACCGGACGGAAACGTAGCCTGGGCAATCTGGGAAAGAGTTCACATCATCAAATAGTTTATTTGCTAGATTTCATCTACCTGTTTTTGAAGCGGATGGCTGCTCGGGAGAGTGGCCATCCGTATTTTTATTTTGGCAATTGCCAAAGTATCTTTGCACTAAAAAAGATAATATGACCATCAATTCACTACCATCGGGCAAGGTGTTCCTGGAGAACATACCCGATATCATCATTCTCACAGCCAAGACGCGGCTGGCTGTAACCATCGCACTCGCAGACAAGACCATATACGAGGAGTTTCTGTACCCTGCCGATGGCGAGGTGGTTGTCTCCGACCTGGCAGACATCTTCCGTCCTTACGCACGTCAGCAGCTTGCCGTGTCGGCAACCATCACCATCAGGGAGCAGACCGTAGAGGGCGAGACAGAGACCGACGTGGCTACCAAACAGGCGAGCCTGCAGGTACTCTACACCTCCGTGGACATCGTGGGCGTAGATTGCGAGAGCTTCCTCGACAATCATTTCCTCACCCTGCTGCAGGAGTGCAAGCGCACCGCTATCGGCCGTCTAGAGTATCTCCACTACCTCGGTACCGGCACGGCTACCGTGACGGCATACTACAGGCAGCATGCCGCTGATGGCAGCGAGGAGACCCGCACATTCACCGCTACTGCAGTAGCTGGCAATGACATCTACACGACCATCGACGTTTCTCCGTCTCGCTTCACCGCTGATGCTCTCGACCTGCTCTACTACGAGGTAGAGGCAGGCAAGCGCCTCATGAGGTTCATCATCGACCCATCGCAGCCAGACTGCGCTCCGTGCCTCCTCTTCACCAATTCCTTCGGATGCCAGGAGCTCATCTACTGCGAGGGCAAGCACGAGGTGAATCCGGAATATACCAGGGATGCTGCCTACATAGGCGGTCTGAAGACCAACTATCGCATCACTGAGCAGCGCAACTTCAATGCTGATACCGGCTATCTGAGCCGCGATATGGCAAACTGGGCAGAAGACCTCTTCCGTTCCGACGAGGTCTATATCGTCAACTTCGTGGATGGCAATCCGGTGGTGGGCAAGCGCATCACCATCAACTCGTCAACGTCCAAGAATGACAACCTGCACGACACCCTTCCGCGCTTCACCTTCAGCTACGTCTATGCGCAGCGCCAGCACAACGTACTGGACCTGCAGAGAGGCGGCAGGATTTTCGATAACACATTCGACAATACGTTCAACTGATGACTATCAAGAATGCATATCATATCAATGATGTCTGTCTCCTCCTCGACAAGGCGAAGGCAGATGAAGCTGCCGTAAACCTGAAGGCGTGGACATCAGACGGCAGGGTCATCGACTACAGCGGATGGCTGGTCAAGGGTGGCAGCTGGCGAGGTGGATTCCATCGCCTGGTTAACCCGGCTAATGGCGAGGTTCGCACGGTGCCGGACATTTATATTTTCAACTTTTTAGGTAAACCAGTATTTCTATGAGCAATAAATATCAGATGCAGCAGATAGGTGGCAATGCCACCGTCTCCCGATATGCCGTAGTGGCAGAGGGAGTATCAGAAGTAACCAATGCTGCAACCATCGAGCAGCAGTATGGCCGAGACACAAGCTTTCTCGGATCAGGAGAGATTGGTGATGCTACCTTCCGGGCTCTCGAGGTGGGAGGCAGGTCATACGAGTATGTCAACTATGGAGATGATGACAACATTCCTTATCTCCTGCAGCAGCTCCTTCGCAAGAACATGGTTGCGCAGCGCGCCATGGCGTTCAACGTTCAATGCTGCTACGGGCAGGGGCTTCGGTTCATCGACCGGGAGACCAAGCAGGACGTGGCAGACGAGGAAATCCGCAAGTTCTGCCTGAGCAACAGCATACACGAAGTGTTCATGCAGCAGGCTACCGATATGAAGTTTTTTGCCTGGTCCGTGGAGGTCATCATCCTCTCTCGAGACCATAAACGCATCGTCAATATCCGACACAAGGACGTGTCCTACTGCCGCCTGCAGCGACCGAACAAGAGCGGTCGCATCGAAAACGTCTTCTTCGGTGATTTCAGCCATTTTCAGCAGGATCTCGAGGCAGAGGTCATTCCACTCCTGGATCTCTACGACCCTCTGGGCGACCTCCTGGCCCGCATGGGCAAGGCACCAGACCCATACACGGGCATCCGGGGCAAGGCTCCAAAGGATGGTACGAACTGCAAGTTCGCCATCATCAGCCGAATGCCTACACCAGGCATGCAGTACTATCCGATACCATACTATGCCAGCATCTTCGATGATGCCTGGTATGATATCTACAGACTCATCGGCATAGGCAAACGCTACATGATCAAGAACACGTCTGCTCCTCGCATACAGATAGAGGTGCATCGCGACTACTGGGATGAGCTCTGCAACAACGAGGGCATCATTGAGCCGGAAGAGCGCAAGGCGCGCATCCTGAAGGAGAAGGAGAACATCATCAATTTCGTCTGTGGCCCGGAGAATGCCGGCAAGGCGCTCATCACTGGCTATTATCTTGATCCGAACGGCAAGGAGCAGCGCATGGTGCGCATCATTAACCTCTCAGAGGGCAACAAGAAGGAAGGTGGAGACTGGGCTGAAGATATGAGCGAGGCATCCAATGCGCTCTGCTTCGCACTCGGCTGCCATCCGAACCTGATTGGAGCGACACCCGGCAAGAGCCAGATGAACAATTCCGGCTCAGACAAGCGGGAACTCTTCATCATGAAGCAGTCGCTCGAAAAGGCATCACACGACATCATGGCAAAACCGTGGCATGTCATCCTTCACTACAATCTGTGGGCAGACAAGAATATCACGGTCGATGTTCCGATAATAGAGCTGACAACGCTCGACAAGAACAAAGACCAGCAGACATCAATCGTTAACAATAATGGCAATGAAAATTCAGATAAGTAAAGAAGACTTCGAGCAGAGCATCCTCGTAGCGACAAGCTCGCACTCTGAGGTGTTCGAGTCTGTGAGACCTCATTTCTATGAGGCATACAACAATATTCAGAAGCGCTTCCTCGGGTACGTGGGCGAGGAAGCACTGGAGACGAGTGAGCGGCTATCGGCTGCAGTAGTCAAGACTGTATGCCTGACTGCATTCCTCGGCAACGTTCGCCATCTCGACCTGGTACTCACTCCGACAGGCTTCGGAGTAGTTGCCAACAATGAGGTCTCTCCTGCATCATCTGCGAGAGTAGAGGCGCTGATAGAGCAGTGTATGGTCGCATGCTTGAAGGCAGAGGGCGAAATGATTACCTGGTTGTCTGCAACAGAAGGGTGGGGTGAGAGCCTGCAGGCGAAGATGAGCATACCGCTTCTGGTCTTCAGCATCGAGCAGTATGCCTTCCAGGTGAAGCAGGAGCTATCATCCAAGCAGTGGAAGGATAAACTGTCAGCACTCTACGAAGCTGATGGGGTGATGCGCAGGGTCATATCTGACGAGCAGATGGATGATCTGCTAGAGATGGAGCGGGGAGCCAAGGACAAGGATGACACCGCGGTAGAACTCATCTTCAAGGTGCGCAGATGCATGATCTTTCTGGCTGAGGGTCTGCTGACAGCCTACTCAACAGAGCATGGCCGTCTGCTCAGATACCTCGATGCCAACCTCGATAAATTCAAATTATATGCGGATTCATCGGCATATAAAGCTAATCATTTTAAAGAATATCAGAATGGAAAAGAGAAACCTGCCTTCATTTTCAATTCGTGATGGCAAACGAGTCTTCGAGTTTTCTGCTCCTAGTTCCTGGGAACAGCTGCAGGGGGATGAGCTGCGCTACATTCTCAGCGTTCTGACTCTATATCAGGAGCAGACAGTAGCGAAATGCAGCATTCTCTTCAGACTATGCGGCATCGAAGTGATTAAGCATACCAGAACTGGTTGGAAATGCAGCGTTCCCTGTCTAACAAAAAATGGCAAAAAGAAGCGGAAAGTGCTATATCTGAGCGAGGGAGAAATCCTCTCTCTCCTCAAAAACTTCGATTTCATCGGAGATTACACCTATTATCTGCCGCTCGACACGTGTGCCGGTCTCTATGCCGTGGAACGGCTCATCAGAGACGTCACCTTCTTCGATTATCTGCAGCTGGAGAAGAACTACCAGCTGTATCTTATCCACAAGGACGACAAGTTCCTGAAGAAGATGGGGTGGATTCTATACCGGAATGAATCCGGAGAATCCGATGAAACCGCCATTTTTCAGCCTTATGAACTTCTGAACGTCTTCATGTGGTACTCCTCCATCAAGGGATACCTGGCAGAGAACTTCCCTCACTTCTTCAAGCCATCGAAGGAAGGTGGAGAACTGAAACAGGAGGACCTGATGCCTGCAATGCAGGCGCAGATCCGCGCACTCACCGATGGAGACATCACCAAGCAGCAGGCAGTCTATGACTCGCTCTGCTGGGATGCGCTCTCCGAGCTTGATAACAAGGCGAGAGAGGCAGAGGAATTCAAGGCCAGAAACAGCAATAATGCAACATGACAGATAAATTATTCGATTCCATCGCATATTTCAAGCAATTGTGCGAGGAAAACAAGACCTGCAGGGCTTATAATTTTGTCGCAACGACGTGTTCCGGCCCCGACAGCGTGCAGGGCGTGATGCAGCAGTTCCGCAAGGCTGCGAACTTTGTCATGGTCTCAGACACCGTTGACAGCAATACGCATTCTGCCGGTGAAGGCTTCTTCGACCGCAACGTCTATACGGTGTGGATCCTCGCAGCATACAAGCGTGACGACATGGAGGACAGAGAGGCGAAGCTGAATCTCTGCAGATACATCTTCCGCCAGTTCATCAGCCGAATGCTTCACGACAAGTATCGGGAGGCATTCGACGGTCAGCTGGAGTTCCTGGATCTCCGTCAGATCTATTCGAGCGAGCTGGGCAGATACAGCCTGAATGGAGTCACAGGACTCTATTTTATGATGAACTCAGACGAGCCTATCGATGTACAATATGATGAGAACTTATGGCAGACCAATCAGCATTAGATGAACTGCTCAAATACGAGCAGGGATGGACCGACAACATGGGTGACTACTGGCGCGAGCGCATGGAGCGCTTGCGTACAATAGATACAGGTGCGCTCTATGCGAGCATCAAGGGGCACCTGGAGCAAGGATCCGTGACGACCATCGAACACAAGTTCCTGCAGTACGGTATCTACGTGGCAGCAGGTGTAGGTCCTGCTCACGTCTGGGAGAAGTGGACAGAAGCGCAGGGAGGCGAGAAGATTGCCCGAGTCAACGAGGGGGACCTGGAATTCCTCGGCAAGGAATATCGAGCGAAGCACGACATGAATAAGCCTAAGAAGGTGGGTCCTGCCTGGGGTGGTCGTGTCGCTGGTGGTCCGCCTATCGGCAGACGCGACTGGTTTTCGCAGAAGTATTATGCCTCAGTCATGAAGCTCAACGAGCATGAAGCTGACTTCTTCGGCAGCAAGTGGAATGGTCTGATGGCATCAGCGCTGACAGAAATCTTCCGTGGAATCGGTGCATCACGCAACCTGTAGTGCGTATTTTTATCGATTTCATCGAAGTTATATCTTTGCAAACAAAAAAACAATATGGCAGTAGAATATGATAAGAATGATCTTCAGACCCAGTTCGAGGGTATCAGAGATGAGCGGCGCCTGCAGGCCAATACGGCATACCGCATAGGCACAGCTTTTCTCTCGCTGCTGCATTTCGCCTCTGATGAGATGCATACGACCATCGAGGAGCTGCTGAAGAAGATCGAGGGCAAATATCTGTCGAAGGTCAAGGACGATGAAGCTGCCGGTCTCATCACCTTCCTCAGAGGTCTGAGGGTAGGTGCAGGCTACAAGTTCGATGAGAGTGGCAACATTTTAGCCGATTCCATCGATGCCAACAACCTGAATATCGGTCGTGGCTACAAGTTCGATGAGAATGGTGATATCATCTCTCGTGATATAGAGGCTCACGATATCAACGCCAATGACCTGAGCGTTGGAGGTAACTCCGTCTTCGCTGGTGATCTCAGTTCTCCGGACTTCGTTGCAGGATTCCTGACAGGCAAAGGCTGGCGGCTGAAAAATGAGCCGATAGAGAATGCGGCTGGTGTCCTAGAGAACAAATATAACCTGGAACTTGACAACCTCATCGTGAGAGGTTCAATGCGCATTTTCGAGATGATCATCTCTCAGCTGCTAGGAGAAAATGACAACCGCATCTTCACTGCGATGATGGAGGTGGATCACTTCGATGCAGAGAGCGGCAGGGTATATCTCGACACCAAAGAAGGCCGTATGTACAATTCCTTTCGCAAGGGTGATTACATCATGGTGCAGCAGTATAATGGTCTTCCCTCAGAGGAAAATGATCATTATGTCACGAAGAACTACGAGCTCCTGGTGAAAGAGGTCGGAACAGAAGGTGAGGGTGAGGATAGGCTGGCGTGGGTGACGTTCGAGAACTTCACAAGCTCCATGGCAGGAGCGACACCGGAGAAGCTGATCACGAAGCGTGACACCTTCGTGCGAGTGGACAACGTGTCAGACACAGACCGTAAGGGCATCATCCAGGTGATGACCGTAGGCAGCGATACTCCTTATATAGATATTGTCCATGGAATGAAAACCAATCCGGATTCTGCTCTGAAGGGTAGAATCGGAAACCTGAAAGGCATCAGACATCCTATTCTTGGCCAACTGAAGGGGTTCGGTGAATATCTCAACAACCTCTATGCGGTAGGCGAGTTCGTTCTGAGCCGAACAGGTGAGAGCATCGACACCAAGTTTCAGGTTCTCGAAAACATGTTCTCTTCAAGATTCTCCAAAACCAGCTATGAGCTGACCAACGAGAAGAATTATCTCGAGAATGGCCAATTCCTGGAGCAGATTACCGATTCAGAGAATAAGATCATCGCAGGTTGGGATATAGATACTACTGATGAATCCGTCTTCTGGTTCGACGCTTCCGGATTGCCGGTCATGGTCAACGGAAATCCTACAGCCAGCGGCAACCGCAAGGTCTCGCTGGAGAAGGTGGATGGCAGGCAGATTCTCCGTGTGCAGAATTGCGGCATCAGACAGAAGAATGCACTGATTAAACAACCAGGAACTCACAAGGAGTATGTTGCAGGAGAGAAGAGCAGCGCAGAGCTGCCTCCAACAGAGGCAGGGTACACCGATGTGCAGGACAAGCTATACATCAGCGTTCGCATCTATGCCAAGACGGCTGGCAAGTTGACTATTGGCTTCGCTGATTGCGAAGAGGTGAGGGGAAAACAGAATACCCTGCAGCAGAGAACAGTCAATGTTGCATACTCTGGAGCGTGGAAGACTATACCAATAGAAGGCGTGTGGAATGGTACCGGAGACTTCGTCATCCAGTACACCGGTGATTGCTATCTCGCAATAGCATCTCTCACCGATGAGCCGCTCAGCGAGCTGTCAAAGACCGTGAGCACCCAGATAGTGCAGACGGCCAACAATATCAAATTGCTGGGAGAGAACATCGATACCGTCAACAAGAAAGCTGTCAAGGTCGGCATCGAGCTTGATGCAGAAAAGGGCGAAATCAGGCAGTATGTAGATCAGACGGATAAGAAGAATCGCGAAGATACATCTTCGCTGATTGTGCAGACATCGAGCAGCATCACATCATCGATGGACAAGAAGCTGAAGGATCAGTACGATACCGTTACAAGCGAGTATTCTTCATCCATCAGGCAGACTGCGGAGGGTATCAGGCAGTGGGTAGGTAGTCAAGACTACGCCAACAACACTACAGTATCATCTAGCATCGAGCTGCTATCTGGCAGAATTACCAGTACTGTGGAAATGGTGGAAGCGAATGCTTCTAGCATTACTCAGATTCAGCAGGATATTGATTCCATCACACTGACAGTGGGCAAGGCTGCTACACAAGAGCAGCTGCAGGTAAACGTAGATACGCTCAATAAGAGTATCAGCAGTAATCTTGCATCTGCTAAAAGTTATGCAGATGGTGTTGGCAGCGGTATAAGAAGTGATTACTCCTCTACCATTACGACCGTTAAGCAAAATAGCAATGGATGGAGTGTAGCTGCCGGAGGATTCGATTCGAAAGGTAAGCTGAAATCATCTGCTGGAGCTGTATTGACTACAGAATTTGCCGGGCTTTTCTCTACGGCATTCACTAACAAAGGCGGTGTCGTAAAAAGTGAAATCAGTTCTTTCATTACGAAGGATGCAGCTGGAAACATGATTTCCAATGCCAAGATATCAGCTGACAACATAGTGCTGAGCAGCGGAGGTTCCGCTGTTGAGAAGGCGATTGCCAATGCTAAGAATGCAGGAGATACTGCGCAGAGAACGGCAAGCAATGCCGCTCAAGCAGCTAGTAATGCACAGAGTACCGCAAATACAGCAGTGAATAATGCGAAAGCTGCAAATGATGCGGCAGCTGCTGCAAAATCGTATGCCGCTACAGAAATCAAAGCGACGAATGGCAGCATTTCAGCATTAGCAGCTAAGGTTTCTTTTGATTCAAGTGGTAATATTACCAACATCAATAAAACTGGCCTTGTGCTTACAAGCACTTTCGCAGGCTTATTTACTAGTCAGGTAAGTGCAAAAGGACTTGTCAGCGAAGGACAGATGAATGTAGCCATCAGCAATGGAATCTCAGCAGCAACAATCCAGGCCGACAAGATAAATCTGACCGGTCATTGCATGAACTTCTCGGGCGGTCAGATTACCATCACAACTCCGAACTTCAAGCTTGACTCAACTGGTAGCATTTGGTGTCAGAATGGAACATTCAGCGGTACGGTTACAGGAGTAAAAGGAAGCTTTAAAACACTTAATTGTGTTGACAGTAACGGAAATGTAGTTGGTAATATACAGTTTGGCTCGGATGGTAGAATGTGGTTCTCGGGAGACATGTATCATCAAGGATATGATAGTGCCAAAAAACGTGGTTATCGCTTTTATGCGGCAGATATATGGTGCAGAGGCATGTTCGGACATCGACAAAAGACAATGGCATGGGTTTTCGGCACACACATGAGAATATACACCAAGGATGCTGACAATACAGAGGATACTGGGGTCTATATTGCACTCGAAAGTGGTATGGTATCAGGAAGAAGATACTATAAAATACCTCTGTATGGTTTTGCTAGTCATGGAGACGCTTCAGGTATGGCGATTGATATGGTTGTCATTAATTGCAGTTCTGATTTCTATTACGTATTCGAGGGAATGGGTAACGGCAAGGAATGGCGAGTCATTAATGGTAATGATAGACAGACAATTCATTTTGCAGACATCGGTGGTTGGCATGAGTTGAAAGGTGGCGAAAGCCTGTCGTGCGCTTACGTAAATCCGAAATTCCTGAATCCGGAGCCAACCAGCCTTGGTGCAGGAGTCTTCTGGAGTGGTGAATATGATTTGAACTGGTCTTGATTTTAATAACTTATATAATATTTATAATATGAAAACAGCAAAGCAGACGGTGACAACCGAATTTGAGCCGATTGAGCTCAACGAGAGTGTGAAAGTGAGTTTCGAGCGTAATGTCGCTGGAGATAAAACTATAATAAGAGGATATATCATCAGCAGTGAGAATGGTGAGTATTTAGGTAATGTTAATGTAGAGAACGGCAATCTTGCGATCTCTATCAAGAAGGATGATGTCGGCAAGGAAGTGACTGCTCAGATTCTTGCATCAATCCCGGAGTGGCTTGATAGCATCAAGAATGCCGAATAAGAGAGGAGGTGCTTATGAGCGATGTGATGGTGGGTACCAGCATCGAAGATGCAATCAAGAACTCTGATTGGTCTTCGGTCAGCATAGCCTTATGGCCGCATATTGTAGAGCAGATGAAACTTCACTCGAAGAACATCTTTGAGTGTGAAATGGTCTATGATCTTGACCATATCAACACTGTTCCCGCCCTCTACGATGACAACAAAGGCACTCGCAAGCAGGTCATCGTGCCTATGAAGGTGTTCACCCGTGATATTGACGCAGAGCTTGAAAAAGCTAAAGAGGTGACAACTGCTGCACAAAAGGCAACTGAGAGGGCGAATACCGCTGCTACCAATGCAGATAAGGCTCGGGAGGATCTAGAGACTAAGAAGCAGGAGGTTAATAATGCCGTTGCAGAGAGCAAGACCGCGACCGAAGCTGCCAAGATGGCTACTTCGGACACGCTTGCAAGTAAGAAGGCTATAGAGCAGAATGAGGAAACTCGCAAGACTGCAGAGCAGACGCGAGCCACCTCAGAGGCTGCGAGAGTCAAGGCTGAGCAGGGCAGAGCTGATGTTGAGAACAAGCGAGTTGCTGCTGAGTCTGCACGTTCTTCAGCAGAGCAGAAGAGAGCTTCTGCAGAAACTGATCGAGCATCAGCCGAGAACTCTAGAGTCAGTTTAGAAAATGAAAGACAGACAGCAGAGAGGGCCAGGAGTAATGCAGAGGCAGATAGAACCTTAGCAGAAGCAGGCAGAGTCAATGCAGAGGCAGGCAGAGTCTCTGCTGAGCATCTACGAGAGACCAATACATCTACTGCTATTGCCAGTTCAGTAGTACAGACAAATTTAGCCAAGGAGCTCAATGAGCATCCTACTATTGCCGGAGAAAATGGCAACTGGTGGCAGTGGAACCTGCAGACTCATGCCTACGAAGATACCGGTGTCATCGCAAGAGGTGGTGCGATGTACCCAACCTTCCGGCAGTCCAGGAATAAGTTATTGATGATAGACTACGGTTCTAACGTATCTGAGCACGTAGTCAAACGTAGAAATAAATTAGTTATCAAGGTATAATGGCAGATAATACGAATATCATTGTGGTGGGCAATGTTGCCTTCACCGACAAGGGAGCGTGGGTCAAAGGCTATTCCTTCGAGTTCGAGGGAGAGACCATTCAGGGCTACGATGCCAATGACATCGTCCACACAGCCAATGGTGTGTACGCATCTCTCATCGATGGCAATACATCTGAGCCAGCAGACACCAGCGACTCCTGGCGCCTCTGGCTAGACAAGACTGCGGCAACCAAGGCCAAGAGTGCAGCCGATGATGCCAACAAGGCTGCGAATCTTGCTAATACTGCAGCTGCTTCTGCAACCGCACAGGCAGCAGAAGCACAGCAGCAGGCTACAGCTGCAGAGGAGAAGGCGCAGCTTGCAACGGAAGCCGCATCGAGAGCAGACGAGAAGATAGCTGAGATGAACAGTCTCGCAGGGCAGATTGCGACAGGTTTCATCGCACCATCTCGCATGATTCTCAGCTATCAGGCTGAAATTAGCATCCGCAACAAGCAGAAGCAGAAGATTGAGGCGAACATCCTGCCGGCATACTTGCCGCAGAGCGTCCTCTATCAGAGAGTAGAGGGTGATTCCGTCATGTCTGACCCGTCCGGCAATCTGACCATCAAGGATGTTGGCAAGACCAAGTTCTGGGTGATTCCTACCGCTAATACACCGTTGTGGCAGGAGGTGACTATCAACGTCAGACAACCATATATGCGTCTCTCGGCATCAGGCAAGATTCGCAAAAACGGCAATAAAATCCGAATTGTTTAATCGATTAAAATAATTAATATGGCTTTTACAGAAAGTGAAGAAACGAAGCTGAAGGCTATCATCGCAGCCTTCGACAATGCTCAGCAGGTCGATGACCTGCCTCAGTCAGACATGTCTGCAACCGACAAGATTATCGAGGTCTTCGACAAAAAGTCGGGCAAGTCTGAGCAGATGACTATCAAGAATGCGGTGCAGCTCGGTCAGCACCCGTGGTGCGGTAGAGTGTGGAACCTCGACAACGCTACCCCTAAGGCTGCTGCCTATGTAGGCTCCCTCGAGCTCTTGCAGAACCTGCATGAGGAACTCGGACTTGGTGGCTATCTGGTCAAGAATGACCATACTCGTCGCAAGCTTGATTCCAAGGATCATTACAAGTATGCGACTGGCGAAGCGGCCAAACTCGATGGTACCGAGGGGCACTATCAGTGGGGTTGGGGAAAAGAGTGGTACATGGTCATCAAGACCGTAGGCAGACTACATTACGAGATGATTAGCCCTTGGCCTATTCAGGGAGAGTTCAACTACAAGATTCCAATTGCCAGCATCTCTGCAGCAGGATTTGCGACAATCGAGCGCAGTACTGGCAAGCTCGTAAGCTACATCAACGATGGCGCTGACTATCGAGGAGGCAATAATGATGCGACTCTCGACAATACGAACCGCACCATGCTGGGCAAGCCAGCAACTCAGCAGACTACAGAGTACTTCCGAGCAGCAGCGCGCAAGAATGGTACCGGATGGCTCTGCACGACGATGCGCCATACAGCTGCCATCGCAGTACTGTTCGGTGTCATCTTCGGTACTCATTACGACCAGGCTGCTGTCAATTCTGCTAAAGATGAGAATGGCCTGTTCCAGGGTGGACTAGGAGCTGGAGTAACGCAGATGCCTGACTGGAATGGCTACAACGGTTATCGTCCGGTCATCCCGATGTCTGCCGGCATCGAACTAGGTGACTCCTGCGGTGAATCTAGCTACGAGGTTAAGAAGGATGATGGTACTGTAGTCTATACTGCCAAGATTCCTTGCTTCTTCGGATACAAGAATGGTTTCGGTAACCTCTGGCGTATGATGGATGATGAGCAGGTGCAGTGCAACGAGGATACATCGGTTGTACACCTCGTTGCTCCATCCATCTATGGTACCTGGACAATAGGCAAGGCTGATGGCATGGTTGCCTATAGCAAGTCTGAAACAATAGGTGAAGGTTGGGTGAAGGAACTGTGCATGGAGCACCTCGAAAACTTCCCAACTCTGAAAGGTGGTTCTGATTCGACCTATTGGACTAGCTACTTCTGGAACAATAGTGGAGCGACATCCGGTTTTCGCTGTTGCCTCCGTGGTGCCAATGCTAACAGTGGTGGTCAATGTGGTCTTTCGTCGCTCAACGTTCGCAATGCTGTCTCTGCTGCCGATGCGGGCTGCGGTGCGGCCCTCTGCGAAGCAGCATCCGAGTGGTCTGTGGAGCCAACATACTACGCAGCAGCCTAGGTTGGCTGCGTAGGCTCAAAAGACAGAACAATCAGAAGAACCTGGGGCTCCTGAGCACACGGCTCGCGCAGCGAGCCCCACCTTCCGCCCTTTGGGCGGACGATTTTTTTTGAAATTTCGCTCTTTGACTTTTTTTCATTCCGATTTTTTTTCGTACCTTTGCACCCGGATATAATCCAGGTTGTGATTCCCAGTGCCGGTTTTCGCTGTTGCCTCCGTGGTGCCAATGCTAACAATGGTGGTCAATGTGTCTTTCGACGCTCAACGTTAACAATGCTGTCTCTGATGCCAATGCGAACTACGGTGCGGCCCTCAACTTAAAGATATCCACAGTTTTTGTGTGCTTATGTGGAGAATCGGGAGTCAGGCCTTGCCCCAAGGCAGAAAATACACTTGTTAAGATTAGCTGGTAGATGATGACAGTAGGGTCATCCGGTCGAAAGTTAGGATTTTAGAAAAAGCAGACAACTGATTCATACACCGAATTATACACCGCATTATACACCGACATATACACCGCATTATACACCGACAAATGCACCGTCATATACACCGACATATACACCATATTAGTTATCATTCATTAATTAATGCATAGTGAAGAGAATAGGTAATATATCAGTTGTTGTCGAGACTTTACAGAATTTTCGTGAAGCCTTTTATGAGTATTCGAAGCATAAGAGGTCGAGATTAAGCGTGCAAGCATTCGAAGAGGACCTGGAGCATAAGCTTCTGGAGCTCCTGAGTGCTTACAAGTCTGGGCTGTGGCATACATCGGAGTATGAAGCTAAGGTTGTGACAGAGCCGAAGGTTCGTACAGTCAACAAGCTGCCAGTTCCTGATCACGTCATCCAACATGCTGCCCTCAATCCATCGGAACCCTTGCTGCGTAGCAAGATTCCGTTCAATTGTCCGGCAGGTACCAAAGGGCGTGGTACTCATTTCTTTTACAAGATTATCAAAAGTGATATTTACAATTCTCCACAGCAGGAGACTGCATATTGCGCACCTATGGACATACATCATTATTTTATGACCATAGAACATAATCGGTTAAAGAGAGAGTATCGGCTGTATATCAAGGATCGCAAACTGCTATACTTCATCGACGAAGTCGTTGACAGCTATGCCAATGGCGTTGTCCTCGGTGTCAAGCTTACCCAGCTCTTAGGTCAGCTATATCTGGTTAGATTCGATTATCTCGCTATGCGATGCTTCGATATCCTGGAGGATCCTGAGCGGTATCACTACTGGCAGGCACGCTACGTCAGTGATATGCTCGTCACTTGTAGGACTGAGGAGCAGGCAAGATTGATAACTAGCGTACAATCGTTGAATGAGCGATTCGATCGCTTCGTTCGGCAAGGACTCAGCTATTATTATAGATTCATGGACAATATCTTCATCTTGCATGAGGATAAGGTCTTCCTGCGACTGATGGTCGAATTGAGCGCTATGCATCTGGCCAGAGATTGGAAGCTGCAGATTAACCGGTCGTGGAATGTTCATCGCACCTGCGATGGCATAGACTTCTGCGGGCAGGTCATATATGCGGATCATGCTAAAATCCGGAAACGTAGCAAGCTGGCATTGTGCAGGCAGGTCGCAAGACTACGCAAGAGTGGCTATAATAATGAGCAAATCAGAGTCATAGCTGCATCGAGGCTAGGAATTGCGAAACACGCAGACACAAAAAACTTATTACAGAAAATCGGAATGAAAACTTATAGAGACAACCTCGGCATCAAGAGAGGGGAAATTCCCTTCGCAAGCATGACCAAGCGGCAGAAGAAGCACATAGGAGATGTTTTGTGCAAGGATGGTATAGACTACGAAGATCATCTTATCCTCATCGAGGACTACAAGATTGATAAGTCAACAGTTAGCTTCAAGACTCAACAGGTCGAGAAAGTTGATGAACACGGCAACAAGTTCATCGTTCAGGAGAAGGTTCCGAACGATAGACTGGCACTGAAGTTCAGATATATCGATCATGTGGAGAGGAAAGAGGAGCTGGATGAGAACGGGGAACCTATCGAGGTTCCGCACTGGAAGGATGAAACCTGGTGGTTGTATTCCGGTGCAGAGATACTTATTACACAAGCACGTGAGGAATGGTGCTTCCTAGAGAAGCCTTTCTATGTTGTAGTCGGAGAGCTGAAAAACAAATTCGGCAAAACGTTTTACAAGTTTATATAGTAGATGAATAAGAAAATTTATCTCGTTCGCATGAACTATGTTAGATACGATGGAAATCATTATCTGTTGTATCTGAATGAAAAGAAAATTGAAAACTATCAGCCAGACTCTAATATGATGGAGTCTGAGAGTGATGGTAAGACGGTCACAGCATATAGTTATGAAGGTAGCGAGCCGGATGGCTCAGTCAAGATTGAGGCAACTTCTGCAGGTTACAACGATTTCGTTGCTGGACTTGTGAGAACCAGGTACAGCCAGAATGACGTTGAAGCGATCCTCTGCAACCATGGAGATGGCGATACTGCTCACGAGGCAGAATACCAGGCATTCCAGGAGTGGAGAGAGCAGGCGAAAGAAATCGCCAAGGAGATTCTCGAGCGAGATATTGCATAATCAATACGGCAGGTAGTCATAGCATTACCTGCCGTATTTTTATTTTTCCCCACATAATTGTATCTTTGCCCTAAAAAAGAGAAAAGATGCAGAGAAATACTAAAGACTGGATACGCTATAGCAGCGCTGGTTTCGTACTGATAGCAGCAATCGTACTAGTGTATATCAGCTACTTTTGTTCGAATGATGTTACATCAAACGTTTTATGGTATTTTGGTCAGAGTCTTATGTACGTTGCGACAGCTTTTGGCTTCGAACTTACATTCGATACTCGAGTCAAGGATTTAATAGATAAATATAAAAATCATGGGGAGAAAGATTAAATTCATTTTCGTACATTGCACAGCAAGCCGACAGACATGGACAGTCGATGCCTTGCTGAAGGAGTTCAGAAACAAGGGCTGGCATTATCCAGGTTATCACTGGGTGGTTACAGCGGATGGCAAGCGCACCCAGCTGATGACAGAAGACCTGCCATCCAATGGTGTAAAGGGTCACAATCACGAGGCTATCAATGTCGCATACATGGGTGGTATCTCGCGCACTGGCAAGCCTATAGACAACCGCACAGATGCGCAGAAGGAGAGCCTTCGCGAATTACTGAAGGAACTCAGACAGAGATACCCTGATGCTAAGATTCTCGGTCATCGTGATATCTCGCCTGACAAGAATCAAAATGGCGTGGTTGACCCTTGGGAGCGAATCAAGGAGTGTCCTTGCTTCGATGCGATTCCGGAATACGCTGACATCTAATTCATAGGGTATGAAGAAAAATCTGAGATACATAGGCATAGTCATCGCAGTGATATTGGCTATCGCTGCATTCGTCTGGTTATTCGAGTCGAGACAGAAGCGAGCGGAGAAAGAGTTGAGGGAGCAGTTCAACCAACTGGCGCTGAACTATGCGCCAGCTAAGCGTGATACCATCAGAGATTCCGTAAAGGTCATCACTCAGCAAGTGCTGATGATGCCTCCTGATGAGTATAGGTCATACGCCATTGACCGGCAATTGCTCAAGGATATCAATCTGCAGGTGAAGCAGATTGTTGCTGACCAGCGAACGGTTGTTGTCACAGCCGATTCCGTCAAGACGAAGCGCAGAAACCATATCTATAGCTATAGTGATGCCTGGCTGAACTTCCGGCTCAACACCGCAGACTCTATCCTTACATATAAGGCAAGAGACAGCTTGCAGACCATCATCGCAAGGCAATTCAAACATAAATTCTTGTTTTGGAAGTGGGGTACCAAGGGATACCAGGTCAAGGTCATCAACTTCAACCCTCATTCCACCATATCTTATAATAACTATATCCAAGTCACCGAATAATGGCAAGACAAGAGGTATATACAACCGTAGTGAAGCTCAATTCAGAAGAGGCGAAGAACCGTCTGAAGGAGCTCGAAGATAAAGTCGCTCGTCTGAAGAAGGCAAAACAGGATGCCTTCTCGACGGGCGATTCCCGTTTAGGCGCATCCCTCGCCAAGGACCTGAAGGCTGCCGAGCGAGAGATGAAGCAATTCAAGAACTCGACCATGAGCGTCAAGGAGACGCTCGATAACCTGTCCTCTGCAAGCCTCGGACAGCTTGAGAAAGCTGCCCGACACCTGAAGGGTCAGATGAAGGCGGCATCTGATCCGTCAGACTATGCCAAGCTGGAGAACCAGCTGAGCAAAGTCAAGGAGCAGATGTTGCAGCTGAAGGGGGCGACCCGCAAGGCTGATGAAGAAGCGCATCGAATGACTGCGACCTTGTCTAATCTGAAGCATGCTTCTCTCAACGACCTCAACTTCACATCAAGCAAGCTGAAGTCGCAGATGGCTGATTTCGACCCTCAGTCAAGTATGTACGCCTCTAGAGCAGCCCAGCTGAAGCTGGTGGAGGCAGAACTGGAGCGCATACATCAGAGTGAGCGTAGAGTCGTTACTCTGATGCAGCAGTATGACAAGGAGATAGAGGAGACCAATATCGATATCAAGGAGACAAAGCGGCAGATGCAGCTTGTCAACCGCACCATGTCGAACCTGAAGACATCATCCATCCGTGACCTCGAATTCTCAATCAAGGCAATCAATCAGCAGATGGCTGGTATGGACCGCGGTACCGAGAAGTTCAAGCAGATGCAGCTGCAGGCAAAGCAGCTGAAGGCTGAGCTGCAGGCTGTCAGAGCCGAGGGCGTAGCTCAAGAGTCCTGGATCAAGCGGTCTGCGGATACCTTCAACCGCATGCAGGGCCTCGCCATCAGCGCCATCGCTGCTATATCAGGCATCACATTCACCGTCAAGAAGTGCGTGGAGGAGTATGCCAAGATGGATGACGAGATGACAAACGTCCGCAAATATACCGGTCAGGCTGCTGATGAAGTGGAGCGGATGAATGAGGATTTCAAGAAGATGGACACCCGAACTCCTCGTCAGAAACTCAACCAGCTGGCAGAGGATGCCGGTCGATTGGGCATCACGTCAACAGCTGCCATCGAAGAATTCGTTGATGGTGCCGATAAAATCAATGTCGCACTCGGTGATGACCTCGGAGACAAAGCAGTCTCACAGATTGGCAAGCTGGCGCAGATGTTCGGTGAGGACAAGACCAAAGGTCTGAGAGGAGCCATGCTCTCTACCGGTTCTGCCATCAATGAGCTGGCGCAGAACTCTTCTGCTTCAGCTGGCTATCTCGTTGACTTCACTGCGCGTGTAGCTGGTGTCGGCAAGCAGGCAGGCTTCACGCAGGCGCAGATCATGGGTCTCGCCTCTGTCCTCGACCAGAATATGCAGCAGGACGAGACGGCTGCTACTGCAGTACAGAATCTCCTTGCTAAAATGTTCCAGGATTCCGCTAAGTTTGCAAAGATTGCAGGACTCAATGTCAAGGAGTTCGCCAATACCTTGAAGAAGGATGCCAATACCGCCTTGCTTCAGTTCCTGGCAGCTATGCGTTCCAAAGGTGGTTTCGCAGAGCTGGCACCTATGTTCGAAGAGATGAAGATGGATGGATCGAGAGCGACCGGTGTCCTCACCGTCCTCGCTGACAAGCTTGATGATGTCAAGACGGCACAGCAGTTGGCCAACGAGGCATACGCAGAGGGTACATCAGTCATCAACGAGTTCAACACGCAGAACGAGAGTGTACAGGCGCAGCTAGACAAGGCAGGTAAGAAGTTCCTGGATCTGTCAATATCACTTGGTGAGAAACTATACCCAGCTGCTCGCCTCTGTTTGTCAACAGCAAGCATTACTGTTCGCATCCTATCTGAAGTTGTTGACTTCATCATTAAGTATCGTACAACGATACTTGCCCTCACGGCAGCTATCATTGCGCTGACAGTTGCAGAATCTGCACACGTCATCAAGCTGAAGGCGATTGCCTTGTGGAATAATGTTGTGATAGCTGGCTCCAAGAAGCTATGGGCTGTTCTTGTCGCTCACCCATATATGGCTGTAGCTGCTGCCGTTACGGCATTGATAGCGGTCCTGATAGACCTCAACCGTCAATCTGATACAGCTGCGAAAATCTCCAAAGAACTCAATGACATCAGAGAGGAGGCACAGAAGGAGATTGTTGAGGAGAAAATCAAACTCGAGAATCTTCGCAAGGCTGCTATGGATGAGACAAGGTCGCTCAATGAGCGATATACAGCAATTAGCGAGTTGAACCGAATTGTACCTAATTACAATGCTACTATAGACAAGACTACAGGCAAGTACATAGAGAATAAGCAGGCGCTTGATGAATACATTGCATCACTCGTTCATCTCTATGAGGTACAGGGAGCGAAGAAGAGAATTCAACAATTATCAGATGAAAAGGCAGATCTAAAGATAAAGAAGCAAAAAGTGCAGGAGCGATACGATGATGCAAAGAAGGCTGGTTTTGGCATGTCATACACAACAAGTTGGGGAGCGACTGGTAATACTCGCATAGATGCCAGCAGCCATCTCAAATCTGAACTTGATGATATCAACTCTAAATTTGAAGAGATAAATAAAATTATATCCACTATCACAAAAGTTTATGGCTATGATATTCAGAGCCTGGAGGTGAAGAAGGTCAAAGATAAAGATAACGACAATGATAATGGTGGTGGTTCCAGTGGAGAGTCTGAGAAGGAGCGCAAGGCTCGTGAGAAGGCTGAGAAAAAAGCTGAAGCTGAAGCTCGCAAGCGTGAGGCAGAAGCCAAGCGCAAGCAGAAGCAAGCTGCTGATTCCATCAAGGCTGAGACCAATCAGCTTTTAGCTGAGAATGCCAAAGCTTATGCGGAGGGTACCAAGACATACCAGCAGTTCGTGGATGATCGTCAGTCAATACAGTTGAGTGGCTTCGAAAAGCTGAAGCAGCTCTATGGTGAGGAGAGCAATGAGTACAAGCAGCTGCTTGATAACCAGGTGAGCGCTACCAAGCAGCATGATGATGCCATCCTGAAGATGAATGAGCAGACCATTGAGCGCGAACGCCTGATCAAGCAGGCGAACATCAAATCTCAGTACAACGATGTGAAATCTGATATCTATCAGAATGACATCGCTCTCGATGAAGCCATCTATCAGAATGATGTTGATGCTATGCAGAAGCGCCTTGCACTCTACAATAAGGGCAGCGAGGAGTGGCTGGATCTGAAGGCTGAGATGGAACAGGCTGAGCTCGATCATCAGTTACAGATGCAGGAGGCATACCAGAACCAGCTGCGAGAACTTCGCCAGCAGTTCGGCAAGCAGGACATCGAAGCTGAGAAGCAGATGTATCTCAATGGCCTAGAGAACATCTACAAGCAGGGTCTCATCAAGGAGGAGGAATATCTGCAGATAAAGCTAGATCTCATCGAGCAGTATGCAGACCGCAAGGCGCAGCTCGAAGCTGAAGATCATGGAGCAGGCTCTACCCAGCTGAAGGTGGATAGAGTCTCTAACCGTATGGTTAACCAGGCTAAAGCTGAAGCAGGAGATGCGCAGAACCCTGCAAATGCCAGCTTCGGAAGCTACTTCACGTCTCAGATAGCCAACTACCAGAACACGATGGAGAAGCTGAAGGAGCTGTATGGTGACGATGAGCAGAATCACGCAGCCTATATGCAGGCGAAGGCAATGGTGACTGCTGACTTCCTCAATGATATGGTAGAGCAGACATCTGCAGCCTACAACGGCATCAACAACATACTCTCTGCAGCATCAGCCTATGCACAGGCTTGCTCAGACCTAGAGCAGGCGAAAATCTCCAAGAACTACGAGAAGCAGATTGCTGCAGCTGGCAATAATTCGAAGAAGAAGAAAAAGCTCGAAGAGAAGAGAGACAAGGAACTGGCTGCAGCCAAGTCGAAGGCTAACAAGAAAGCGATGAAGATTGAGATTGCCAGGCAATCGCATCTACCGCTATGGCTGCTATCAACGCATACTCATCTGCAGCTTCCATCAAGGGTACTGGCTGGTTACTTGCACCTATAGCTGCCGGCATGGCCACAGCTGCAGGTATGATGCAGATTGCAACAATCAAGAAGCAGCATCAGGCAGAGGCAGCAGGGTACTACGAGGGTGGTTACACAGGAGGCAACCGCTATCGCAAGGAGGCAGGAGTGGTTCACGAAGGTGAGTTCGTTGCCAACCATAGAGCGGTCAACAACTCGTCTATCAGACCTGCATTCGACCTAATAGATAGAGCGCAGCGCGCCAACACCGTAGGCTCTCTGACCGCTGATGATATCAGCAGAGCACTGGGAGCAGGAGCCAGCGCTGCTGTCGTTGCTCCTATTGTCAATGTCAGCAATGACAATGCCGAGGTACGCCAGTCTCTCGATGGAGTCAATTCTGCTGTCAGCAGACTCAACGAGAATATTGAGAGAGGTATCAAGGCAGATGTGTCTATCGCAGGCAGAGACGGCATCGACCGCAAACTCAAGGAATATCATCGTATGTTAAGCAATAAGTAGTTATGATTACATGCATTATCAATGGCCATAGAGCCTATCCGATATCAACATCATCCATCAAGGTGACATACGCTAATCAGTATGTCACCGATGATGGTGAATACACCTACGATATCACCTTCCCGATGAATATCCTGGCCAACCGGGAAATCTTTTCCAATGTATCCCGATTGGAAGTCAAGAAAAACATCGCCAAATTCGATGACTGCAAGCTATATGTTGATAGCAAAATCATCATGAGCGGTGTTGGTACCATCCTCTCGGTGAACCAGCAGGAGGTCAAGCTGCAGATTGTCGGAGGCAAATCCCGCATCAAGTTCAATGACAAGATGACCAAGCACTACATCGATGAGATTGACCTGGGCATAGCTGATGCTCCAGGTTCAACAGTGAATAAATCGGTCGAAAACAAATTCAACGACTTATCCAAGGTTACAGACATCTTCATCCTGAGCACAGACAAAACCAAATTCCTAGGTGTAGAGGGTAAATGGTGCTTTATGCCGGTAGAGGATGAGACATATAAAATGATTGCCAACTATGTAGGGGTTGACCGTACCGGAAGACATTGTGGCCAAAAAACGGCATTCATCCAGAATACCGCTGTACAACCAAATCTGATGTACATCTTCAAGAAGATTGTCGAACACGAAGGTTATCGGCTGATCAGGAATGACATAGATATCAAACCGTGGAACCAGCTGTATATAGCGTCAGCGTTCAAGTCTCGCGAGCTTCGCAGAGCGCTTCCGCACTGGTCATCCTACACATTCATCGAGGAGTTCCGGAAGCTTTTCAATGCTTCCATCTACTTCGACGAGGTGGGCAAGACATGTTCTGTTGTCAGTTCCTCAGAACTGAGTTCAGCCGATTCCGTAGTGATAGAACCGCTAGAAGAGTATGCGACAGACTATGATGAGGACGGTTCCTTCAGTACTTCATCGACCGCAAATCTCGAATATAAATTCGACGATTCTGCCAACAGAGGAGACTATGAAGTCATACCGAAGAAGGTCTTTGAGAACTTCGAGCAGGTAGAATCTAGAGAATTGCTAGGCTATTCCAAGCAGTTCGCTACAACAACCATGGGGTGGTCTGAGAAGAAGAAAAGGCAGACTATCATCCATAATTTCGGAGATTACTATATATATATAGGTGAAGAGGGTAGCCGCAAGTGGCAGCTTGCAGGCATCTGGTCTCCACTTATCCGAGACGAGGATTCTGATGATTATGTTGACTTGAAGATTTCTCCTGCTGCACAGATAGCAGAAGATATCAACTTCAGAAGCAGCGTGGTCTTAGAAGACAATTGGATTGAAAAGCGCTGCCTGCTGTCTATCACTAATACCAGGGAGTCGGATGCAAAAGAGTGCGATTCTGACGAGGATGGTCTGAGCTACGTTTCTGTACAGGATGCCATCGATGATGAGTCGGCAATGGACGAGAGCGAGGACGAGGAGGAAGTGATGAGCATCTTCTTCATCTTACCAGGTAGAGTGCAGCAGCATGACAAGCCATACGGCAAGATTACTTGGGTTGGGGAGAAATCCAGATGGCCTCAATTCCTGACAGATTACCGAGTCAATGCTGACTATAGGTACAATGGCATAGCTTCATTGATAGAGATCTCTATACTCTATCGTTCAATTCAGACACAGCCGGTACCACATCATTGAGTCAGTTTCAAGGTGAAGTTATCAAAATTGATAACCGAAACTGCATGGAAGTGAAATTCAAGTCTGCTGATATTCCGGATCCATCGAAGATATACATCATCAGGAATAAGCGATTTGTGTGCGAGAAGATTGAGATGGAAGTCAAGGATGATACCATCGAGCCTATCTATACTGGCTACTTCTATATGCTATCATAATATAATAAGGTGAGGTACGTTTCCGTATCTCACCTTATTATATATATACTATAGTATGCCTTTATAATTCTTGATATACTCATTCGCAGCCTTGATATCCTTAGGAGTGTAGATATCCGTGATGAGTATAGAGGAGTGTCGTGCCTGATCTCTGACCGACAAGACATCGGCATTCGCCTTCAGCATATTGGTGATGCCGGTATCCTTCAAGCTGTAGAACTTATAGCGGTCGGAGAAGCCGAGCGCCTTGCGCAGGTTTCTGCCCCAATAATCTCTGAAACTCTTCTCGCTCTTGCGAATCTCACCAGGGCAGAAGTTATCTGAGAACAGATAATAGTGACTAGGGTATGAGAAGACATTGAGGTCAATCATCAACTTGATGACGTGAGACGGCAGTGTGATGACGGCATCATTTCCGTTCTTAGTATGCGAACCATGGAGCGATAGTGTTTGAGCTTCCAGATGGAAGTCTTCAATCTTCAGGTACGAGAGTTCGCGCGGTCGGACGAAGAGATAGTGGAGTATCTCACAAGCAAGCAGGTAGTGCCTGTTTTTCTCAAATAGGTAGTTGCGAATCTGCATCATCACGTCATCAGGTATGACCTCACGCTCCTTCAGATGGCGGTTTCTGATTCTGCTGAATCCTTCTGTCGGATTGCGAGAGATATAACCACGCTCAAGAAGATAAGAGGAAAATGTGCGTAACCAGCCGAGATAATTGTTCCTGGTTATAATGGTGTTGTTGCGGTCGATGAAGACGTAGTCAAGGAACTTGGAGACGAACTGTCTGTCGAACTGATAGGAGAAGTGGATGTCTATCTTCTTCTCCTCAATCCAGAGTTCCATGACTCGCACACGACTAGAGTAGTCGATATACGAATCATCACGCAAGCTATGCTCATTGCATAGCTTCTCGAGATATCTCTTATATCGTTCCAGGACAGTTGTGAAGAGGGTGTATTCAAGAGGGCGATCCTTCACTACCCATGGATTCCAGCCACTCTCTAGCTTTTGGGTGATGCGCTTCATCAGCTGATCAGCATACACTCTCTGATTATGCTTGCCCTTGATGTGGTCAAGCATAATCTTCTTTTGATGCATCTTGCCGATTGCTGGATCGAAGCAAGAGAACGAAACATAACACTCGCTTTTCTGATGGAAGGTAGGAAGCTTCCACGCAATGACATGGTGAATATCGTCACCAGCCAAACCTGAGAAATAATTTTTTTTTAGCCATATCTTTAATTTTTTAGAAATATGGCCTAAATCTTATCATTTTATATACTTTTCCGACTTTTCACCGAGTATTTTTGTAGCGAACAGCCTATATTGTCTGATACTCAATAAGTTATCGCAAATCTTGTCGGGATTACTGGACTCGAACCAGCGACCTCATCGTCCCGAACGACGTGCGCTACCAACTGCGCTAAATCCCGTTTTGTGGTACTTATGAGTACAAAGACGGTGCAAAGGTACACCAAAATCTCCATAATACCAAATAAAAAGCACTTTTTTATCTTTTTTGAAAAGTTTTTCACTTAAAAATTTGGTGGAACCAAATAATTGTTGTACCTTTGCACCCGCAAATGAGAAATCATCTGTAAGAGTATGGTGCCATAGCTCAGTTGGTAGAGCAAAGGACTGAAAATCCTTGTGTCCCCGGTTCGATTCCTGGTGGTACCACTTAAAAAGCGAACTTCTTCAAAGAGGTTCGGCTTTTTGTGTTTATAAGGCTTTTTCTCATTATGGGCGCATTGCAGTCTGGATTCCTGCGTCTTTTTTCTTTCTTTTCCCTTTTTCTTCGATATATTTCGGGTATTTGTCCCTTTTGTTGCTAGATTTGTCTGATATTTAGCGTGAGATTGCGGTATTCTAACCTACTTTTGCAATCGAAATCAAATAAAAAATCAAAAGAACCTGAAAACAATTAAGCAAAATGAATCACGTCTTAAGCAAAACAAAACAGAGAAGTCTCCTTCTCGTGGCATTGTTGCTCATGGGATGTTTGCAGCTTTTCGCTCAGACTCGCACCATTAAAGGTGAAGTGACAGATGCACAAAATGGTGATCCTCTTATCGGCGCTACCATTATGGTAGAAGGCGAAAAGGGTGGTACGGTTACTGATTTCGACGGTAACTTCAGTCTTCAAGTATCTTCTTCTGCCAAGAAGATCAAGGTATCTTATATAGGTTATATAGATAAGATACTGACAATTTCTGATAACATGCAGGTGAAACTCGAATCGGATAGCAAGGCGCTTGCCGATGTCGTAGTCATCGGATATGGTACGGCGCGCAAGAGCGACCTGACGGGTTCCGTGGCTACGGTGAAGGCAAAGGACTTCAACAAGGGTCTCGTTTCTTCGCCAGAGCAGTTGATCAATGGTAAGGTTTCGGGTGTACAGATCATGTCCAACAGTGGTTCTGCCTCAGCAGGTAGTACCATCCGTGTGCGTGGTGGTGCTTCTCTGAATGCCAGCAACGACCCGCTTATCGTGCTTGATGGTGTGCCATTGGAGCAGGGTGGTATTTCTGGTAACAGCAGCAACTTCCTCAGTATGATCAACCCATCTGATATCGAGAGCATGACCGTATTGAAGGATGCTTCCTCAACTGCCATCTATGGTTCCCGTGCATCCAATGGTGTCATCATCATTACCACCAAGAAGGGACAGCAGGGCGGTTTGAAGGTGAACTTCAATACTACCAACAGTATGCAGACCCGTGCACAGATGGTGGATATGCTGAGCCATGATGATTTTGTGAATGTCATCAATCAGTTTGGTACCGATAACCAGAAGTCATTGCTCGGCAATGCCTATACCGATTGGAACGACGAGGTTTATCGCACAGCTTTCGGTACTGATAACAACCTCAGCTTGAGTGGAAGCATCGGCAAGTATTTGCCTTTCCGTGTTTCTGCCGGATATTACAACCAGAGCGGTCTGGTGCGCAAGGACAATGTGGAGCGCTGGACAGGTAACGTGGTGTTGACTCCTAGTTTCTTCCAGGATCACCTGAAGTTGACCATCAACGCCAAGGGTACACTCAATAACAACTCTTTCAATAATGGTGGTGCAGTATGGGCTGCCGCAACATTCAACCCAACCATTCCTGTATATTCAGGTAATAACAGCTATGGTGGTTTCAATGAGGCTCTCGATGCTGATGGCTATCCAGTAAATGCGGGTGTGAGAAACCCTCGCGGTCTTGTAGATCTGTATGATTCAAAGAGTAAGGTAAGCCGCTTCATCGGTTCGATGGATGTGGATTACAAGGTTCATTTCCTGCCAGACCTCAAGCTTCATGCTACCATTGGTGCAGATTATGCCAAGGGTGATGGTACCATTTATGTTCCTGGCTATGCAGCACAGTCATTCAACAAGGATGAGTCCTTGAGCGGTAGCGATTACAAGTATGGTCCTCAGAAGAACGAGAACCGCCTGCTTACCCTCTATGCCAACTATGCGAAGTATTTCGAGAATATCAAGAGCAATGTGGATCTTACTGCTGGTTACGATTACCAGTATTGGAAGAGTACTACACCTCTTTATTATACCAAGAGTGCGGCAGGTACAACCCTTTCTACCGTGAAGGCTTCTGATTACCGTCACGTGATGTTGTCATACTATGGTCGTGTCAATTATTCCTTCGATGGAAAGTATCTCCTGACTGCTACAGTCCGTCGCGATGCATCTTCCCGTTTCTCTAAGGATACCCGTTGGGGTACCTTCCCATCTGTAGCTTTGGGATGGACCTTGACAGAGGAGCCTTGGTTGAAGGACAACAAGGTTGTTTCTAACCTGAAGCTCCGTGCCAGCTACGGTGTTACCGGTCAGCAGGAGGGTATCGGCAACTACAACTATCTGCCGGTCTATACATCCAGTGTAACAGGTGCCGAGGCACTCATCAACGGACAGTATATTACAACTTATCGTCCTGAGGCATACGTTTCAGACCTGAAGTGGGAGACAACTACCTCCTGGAACTTCGGTCTCGACTTTGGATTCCTGAATGGTCGTATCGGTGGTGCCATCGATTTCTATACCCGCAAGACCAAGGATCTGCTGGCTTCTGTTCCTACAGCAGCAGGTACCAACTTCTCAAAGACTATCCTTACCAACGTAGGTAATGTAGATAGCAAGGGTATCGAAGTTTCCCTGAATGCAACTCCTGTCCAGACCAAGGACTGGGAGTGGAACCTGAGCTACAACTTCACCTGGCAGAACATGAAGGTGAAGAACCTTTCTCTTACCCAGGGTGGAAGTCAGACCAATGTGAAGGTAGGTCCATCTATCGATGCTTACCAGTTCCAGGTACTCTCCGAGGGATATGAGCCATATATGTTCTATGTATATCATCAGCTCTACGATTCAGAGACAGGCAAGCCGATCGAGGGTGCTTACGCAGACTTGAATGGTGATGGCGAAATCAATGATGCCGATCTCTACCGCTATCATTCTCCAGCCCCTAAGTACATCATGGGCTTGAGCACATCCCTGAGATACAAGCAGCTGACTCTCGGTATGAGCTTCCGTGCCAACATCGACAACTACGTATATAATGGCATGGGTATGAGCACTGGTGCATGGGAGACCGTGAGCTACAACAACTCACAGCTCAATAACCTCAACGCCAGCTTCCTGAAGACCGGTTTCAAGACCCGTCAGTATCTCTCAGATACTACGTAGAGAATGCTTCGTTCCTGAAGCTCGACAACCTGAGCTTGAGCTATAACGTAGGCAAGATCAACAAGTGGGCTTCACTCACCGTATCTGCGATGGTACAGAATGTATTCACCATTACCGGTTACTCAGGCACAGACCCTGAGGTGCCAAACGGAATGGACAACTCGTTCTATCCACGTCCTCGCACTTACTCAGTAAGCCTCGGACTTCAGTTCTAACAATCAAAATTGATAACAATGAAACTTAAGAATATATTATATAGTATGATGTTGGGAACAGCAGTGCTGACCAGCGCTACCAGCTGTGTATCCGACCTCGATCAATATCCTCAGACGGAGACAACCTCTAAGGATGTTTATACCTCGCTTGCCAATTATGAGGCTGTGCTGGGTAAGATTTATGCTGCCATGGTGACCAGCGGTCAGGGTAAGGGCGGCGACAACAAGGATATGTCTTCCGTATTGAACGGCGGCAGTGGCTTCGACTACATGCGTATGTTCTTCAACCTCCAGGAGTGCGGTACAGATGAGCTTGCCTCTACCTGGTTGACAGGTGAGCAGACCACAGGTTTGACCTATCTCTCTTGGGATGCCAACGATGCGTGGGTATCAGATATGTATTATCGCATCTATTACAACATCGCCCTCTGCAACGAGTTCCTCCGTAATGCCAATGGTGCCAGCTTCTCGGGCGAGGACGAGGTGAAGATGAAGGAGTATAAGGCAGAAGTCCGCTTCATGCGCGCCTTGTTCTACTTCCATGCTCTCGATCTCTATCGCAACATTCCGATGGTGACAGAGAACGACCCTGTGGGCAGCTTTATTCCTCCATGTTATACCCCACAGCAGACTTTCGATTACATCGAGAGCGAGTTGAAGGATTGTGTAGGTGATATGCTTCCTGCTTCTACCTGTCCTTATGGTCAGGCTTCTCAGGGCGCAGCTACACTCTGCTTGCCAAGCTTTATCTGAACAGCGAGGTTTATACCGGCGTTGCCAAGTATGCCGAGTGCAAGGAGGCTTGTGAGAAGGTGATGAATATGGGCTACTCTTTGGAGTCTGATTACGGCAAGCTCTTCAATGCCGATAACGACAAGCGTACCAACGAAATTATCTTCGCCTTGCCAGTAAGTGCAGAGCATACCATAAGCTGGGGTTCTTCTACCTATCTGGTCTGCGGACAGTTGAGTATGTCGAATGCCAACCAGAATGTTGCCGACTTCGGTGTTACCAATGGCTGGAGCGAGTTCCGTCTCCGTCCGGAGTTCGTGGATAAGTTTACCCAGACCGATATTGATGGCAATGGCGACAAGCGCTGCAAGTTCTTCACCAATGGTCAGAGCAAGGATGTAACCAGCATGACCGATGAAACCACTGGTTATCTCTCAGAGAAATGGAGTAACCTGAAGGACGATGGAACAGCTGCATCCAATACTGCTAATGATGGTGTAGAAACCGATTACCCTCTCTTCCGTTTGGCTGATGTCTATCTGATGTATGCCGAGTGCGTAGCCCGTACCCAGGGTGCAAGTTGGGATCCATGGCCAGAAGGAAAGACTGATGCCGCTGATCCTGAGGTCATCGCTTCCCGCAAGCAGGGAGCCATCTATTGGATCAATCTCCTCCGTGAGCGTGCAGGTAATACCGATGTATGGGCTAACAACTTTGCCAACGATGATGAGTTCCTCCAGTTCATTCTCGATGAGCGTGCCCGTGAACTTTATCATGAGGGCTATCGCCGCACCGACCTGATTCGCTTCGGCGAGTTCACTACCAGCAAGTATATCTGGCAGTGGAAGGGTGGCACCCACGATGGACAGGCTGTTGACAGCAAGTACAACATCTATCCAATCCCTAACACCGAGCTTACCGCCAATCCAAATCTTCATAACGACAACTATTAATAGGATAAAAGAATGAAAAAGATATTTAGAAACCTGATGATGCTTCTCTGCGCACTCACCGCCCTGGTGAGTTGCGACGAGAGTGGCGACAAGATATATCTGGATGGCTTCAAGGCATCCGATCTGATGGCATCGGCCAGCGATGTGGTCCTGTCTGTTGACAATACGAAGGACATCGTGCTCTCGATGGCTTGGAAGAATCCTACCTTGCTTTCGAGCAACGAGACCAAGCCTGCGGGCAACGGTGTGTTGAAAACCTATCTGCAGGCTTCTCCTTCAGAGAGCTTTGCTACGGTAAAGGAGTATTCTGTAACCGATCTCTCCAAGGCTTTCACCGGTGCTGATCTCAACACCCTTGCCAAGGATCTGGGAACGACTCCGGGTCAGAGTGCGCCTCTCTATTTCCGCATCAAGAGTCTGATGGGCAACAATCTAGATGCTGCTTACAGCAATGTGTGTCAGGTGAACGTTACACCTTATATTATACACATGGACAAGATGACCATCTGGAATGCGGATAAGAACAAGGTGCTGACCTCTCTCAATTCTCCAGACGAGGATGGCATCTACGCAGGATATATGAATGCTTCTTCCTGGCTCAACTTCTGGGGCAAGGAGAATGATGGAACCATTTGGGGTAACGTAGGACAGGATGGTCATGTATATGAAATGGATAATACAGAGTCGGCATGGAACTTCTGGTTCCCTGGTCAGACTGGTATTTATTATACTGTGGTAGATACAAAGGCTAAGGAATTCAAGCCAACCTACATCAAGGCGATGCAGTTGAATGGTGAGGACATGACCTATGATGCTCCTAACTATGCCTGGACCAAGGTGATTACAACCTCTGCTGATAATACACCTATCAGTATTGTTGCTACTGGTGCAGAGTACAGCAAGGCAACCGCAACTGATGATGCTGCAGCCGTAGTCAAGACAATGAACTACACTCTTGCCGATGGCAAGATGACAGCTGCCGCAACTGCTGGCAGCGTGAACATAGCCAAGGCGGGTACTTATACTGTTACCGTGAAGGTAGGTGAGAACAGCGACCTGACTTACTCTATCGAGTCAGGCAACCAGACTGCTCCAGAGCCAGAGGCTAGCAATACTCTCTGCATGTTCAGCAAGGATGGCAACACCCTTCTTGCTGTGATGGACAAGGTGAGCGATGGTGTTTATACCTGCAAGTACAAGCCAACATCCTGGGAGAATTTCCGCTTCATCTTCGTTGGCGAGAACAAGGACGACAAGCAGACCTGGTATGGTGCCGATGGTGAGCAGTTCAAGTTAACTTCAGGCGATGGTGCCTGGGATATCTGGTTTGGTGATGAGAATGGTGAAACTGAGTTTACGGTTACAGCCGATCTTAATACCATGACATGGAAGTATGAATAGCTTAATGAATATTCTGTGCAACCGATTGCGCAGAATATTCATCATGGGTAAGTTTCCTTATTGTAAACGAATCATTTATTTGATTATCTTTGCATTATAATAATAACTTAAAGACATAATAACAATGAAGAATATTTTAGGAAAAGCCATATTGCTGGCTTCAGCACTCTTGTTTTCTATCACGGGCACGAGCTGCAGCAATGATGATAATACCACTCTCGAAAAGGAGAAAACATACGATATGAGTGGCTTCGCCAAGGGAGCCGATGTAAGTTGGATTACAGAGATGGAGCAGAACGGAAAGAAGTTCTATAACGCCAATGGTAAGGCTACTGAGTGCATGGCGCTTCTCCGCGACCTCGGCATGAACTCCATCCGCCTTCGTGTATGGGTAAACCCTAAGGATGGATGGAACGGAAAGAATGATGTGGTGGCAAAGGCATGGAGAGCCCAGCAGCTCGGTATGCGTCTGATGATTGACTTCCACTACTCTGATACCTGGGCAGACCCAGGAAAGCAGGGTGTTCCTGCTGCCTGGAAAAACTATGACTTCAATCTGATGAAGCAGGCGGTTGCCGATCATACCAAGGATGTTTTGAATGCCTTGAAGGCAAGAGGCGTCAACGTTGAGTGGGTACAGGTAGGTAACGAGACCACCGACGGAATGCTCTGGAATGATGAGGCTGGCGATGCTGCCCTGAAGGTAACAGGTCGTGCCTCTAAGAACATGACTAACTTTGCCGCTTATATCAATGCCGGTTATGATGCCGTCAAGGCGGTTTATCCGGAGGCAAAGGTAATCGTGCATCTCGACAAGGGAAACAATCTGAGTCAATATACCTGGATGTTTGATGGCTTGAAGCAGAATAGAGCCAAGTGGGATGTCATCGGTATGTCGCTCTATCCAGATTGGATTACCGACCAGACCTGGGAGCAGGTTTCTGATGACTGCCTCAGCAACATCAAGACCCTTTCCGGCAAATACAACTGCGATGTCATCATCTCAGAGATCGGTATGGTGTGGAATTCTGAGAATGCCGCTCCATTCCTCAAGAAGATGGTGGATGGCTGCAAGGCAATCTCTACCTGCGAAGGCGTGTTCTACTGGGAGCCTGAGTGCAACAGCGGCTGGAACGGTTACGACAAGGGAGCCTTCGACAACAGCGGCAAGCCAACCGCTGCACTCGATGCTTTCAAGTAATCGGGTAAGTTAGCTTTCTTCGCTTCCTTTGGGAGCGATGGAAGCGATTTCTAAAATGGAATAATGTACTAACATAGAAGAAAAAGATATGATCAAGAGAAGCATTACTTTTGTGTCTCTCGCCCTGGCGCTTTCTACCATGTGCCAGGCACAGAGTAGAAAAGTCATTCATTTGCCATCGTGGGATTTCTCCCGCGATGGCAATGTGTGGTCTCAGGTAGCCGTGCCTCACGACTGGGCTATCGCGGGTCCTTTCGATAAGAATGGGACCTGCAGATGGTGGCTATTGAGCAGAATGGCGAAAAGGAGAAGACCGAGAAGTCGGGACGTTCTGGAGCTCTCCCTTGGATTGGAGAGGGTATGTATAAGATGAATCTTCAGTTGCCGAAGGGCTACAAGCGTGCCGTCCTCGTATTTGATGGTGCGATGAGTCAGCCTGTAGTGAGCGTGAATGGTAAGGAGGCTGGCAGATGGGCTTACGGCTACAATGCCTTCCGCATCGACATCACACCTTACGTGAAGTTTGGCGGAAAGAAGAATCTCGTAGAGGTTCATCTCAACAATGTAGAGGAAAGCAGCCGATGGTATCCAGGTGGCGGTCTTTACCGTCCGGTTTCCGTGGAACTTTACGGTAACGAGAACTTCTCTACCTGGGATACCTTCGTGCGTACCCTGAAAGCAGACAAGCAGGAAGCCGAAGTGGAAGTGAACGCCCTGCTGGAAGGAAAGATTGGAAAGTCGGGAAAAACCGTCATCGCCTTGCTCGATGAGGCTGGTACAAAGGTTGCCGAGCAGACTATCTCTGGTGCCGCCCCAGCCATCAAGACTACCCTGAAAGTAGCAAATCCTCAGCTCTGGTCTCCGGAATCTCCTTATCTCTATCAGGTGAAGTTAACCCGATATGAAGGCAAGAAAGTGGCTGATGTCCAGACGCTGAAGACCGGTATTCGTACCATCTCGGTATCCAAGAATAATGGTTTCCAGCTCAATGGCATTACCCGCAAGATCAAGGGTGTCTGCCTGCACCACGACCTCGGTCCGTTGGGAGCTGCAGAGAACAAGGCAGCACTCATCCGCCAGATCAAGACGATGAAGGAGATGGGCTGCGACGCCATCCGTACAGCCCATAACATGCCTTCTACCATGCAGATGGAAATCTGCGACTCTCTCGGCATGATGGTAATGGCAGAGAGCTTCGATATGTGGATTTATCCTAAGTGCAAGAATGGCTATGCCAAGTTCTTCAAGGACTGGAGCGACAAGGATATCACCAACCTGGTGAAGCACCATCGCAACCATCCTAGCATCATCATGTGGAGCATCGGCAACGAGATTCCTGAGCAGTGGAGTAAGGAGGGTATGGAGATTTCCAAGCATCTGCAGGATCTCTGTCATCAGTACGACCCATCCCGTCCTGTAACCCAGGGTATGGATAGGGCTGAGGATGCCTGAAGAGTGGATTTGCCCAGGTAATGGACGTTCCGGGCTTCAACTATCGCGTACATAAATATTATAAGAATATCGAGCAGTTGCCTCAGGGCTTCCTCCTGGGTTCAGAGACAGCATCTACCGTCAGCTCCCGAGGCGTGTATAAGTTCCCTGTCGAGGTGCGTGCCAACGATAACAACCCATACGCCGATGGCCAGTGCTCCAGCTATGACACGGAGTATTGCTCCTGGAGTAATCTTCCGGATGATGACTGGAAGATGCAGGATGACTACAGTTGGGTAATCGGAGAGTTCGTGTGGACGGGCTATGACTATCTGGGCGAGCCGACTCCATACGATACCTACTGGCCAAGCCGCAGCAGTTACTTCGGTATCTGCGACCTTGCCGGACTTCCAAAGGATCGGTATTATATGTATCGTGCCCGCTGGAACGAGCATCAGCACACCACTCATCTTCTTCCACACTGGAACTGGAAGGGTAGAGAAGGACAGGTAACCCCTGTATATTGCTACACCGATGGTGTGGAAGGCGAACTTTTCGTAAATGGCAAGAGCCAGGGCAGAGTTCGCAAGGATAAGTCAAGCCGCCTCGACCGCTATCGCCTCCGCTGGAACAATGTGAAGTATGAGCCAGGCGAGATTCGCGTGGTTACCTACAACCAGTATGGCGACAAGGTAGGCGAGGACGTGAAGCGTACAGCCGGTGAACCAGCGCAGATGAAGTTCAGCGTGGAGACTCCAGACCATGAGCCTATCGCCTGCATGGTAGAGGGATGCACCGATGAGCACAACGTGCTGCTGAATGCCGATGGCAACGACCTTGCCTTCATCACCGTGAGCCTTTTAGATAAGGACGGCAACGAGTGTCCGCTCGCCGATGATGAACTTACCTTCGAGGTAAAGGGTGCCGGAACCTTCAAGGCAGCATGCAATGGTGATGCTACTTCGCTCGATTCCTTCACTCAGCCACACATGCGACTCTTCTCTGGTAAACTCGTTATTGTAGTTCAGAGCAAGGCACAGAAGGGCGACATCATCCTCACAGTAAAGAATGGCAAGCGCAATATGGAAAAGTCGCTTACGCTGCAGGCAATATAATACAAACTTATTAATGATAATTATAGATTCCCCTAGGAGAAGAAGTTCTTGCTCCTAGGGAAATTCTTCGTTCAGCGACGTTGAATGTGTGTTCAGCACTGTTGAATGTGTGTTCAACACTGTTGAACATACGTTCAGCAGTATTGAACGGAGATTTCTTCTAATGGTAGCAACAAATTCTCCTTATTCTATTGTTATTTTTCTCTAATAATATTTGGCATTGTCGTGAATAATGTGTATTTTTGCAGCTATGAACAAATCACTAACCGCTTTATCTAGAGTCAGCATGGCGATAGCTATGCTTTTTATATCCATAGCGCTCCATGCGCAACGTTTCATCAACACCACCCTGGATGGTGCTCAGGCTGTCTATGCTATTACCCAAGATACATCAGGAGTAGTCTGGCTGGGTACCGACAACGGTCTCTACAGTTATGATGGCTACCACGACTATCGTCATTTTGCTTCCAATACCTTTAGTCATATCCGCATCAATGCGCTCGGCTTCGAGGGTAGCATGCTCTATCTGGCTACGGGCAATGGAATGCTGAAGTTTGATACGCAGAAGGGAATCTATGCTTCTGCACCAGCGATGGAATCTGATGGAGGCAAGGGCAGGAAAAAGGTGGCAAGGGAGTTGAGAGTGCTTGATATGAAGGGCAGGAAAGATGCCTTTGGCAACGATGTGTATGCTATCCTGCATACACAGAAGGGACTTCTGGTGGGTTCTCTCGCCGGACTCCGTCTCAACCAGCGCCAGATTCTCCTGACTCCCGGAGCACAGCCGCTGGTGAATGCCCTGGCTTACGATGCCAAGCGCCACTGTTACTGGATAGGTACCGAGGGAGCCTTGTACTGTGCCGACCAGGCTTTGCAGAACTTCTCCAAGATTGCGGCGCTGGATGGAAACTCCGTGAAGTGTCTGGACGAAGACCAGGATGGCAATCTCTATATCGGTACAGATAATGGACTTTATCGCATGGCGATGAATAACAGTCTGGAGCATTTCGTTCACGACTCGCGCAATGAGGCAACCATCCCCAACAATATCGTATGGTCCTGCTATGTGGATAAGTGGCAGAATGTGTGGATCGGTACCGATCACGGACTTTCCCGTTTATCTACCCATACCTACTATCGCTTCACTTCGCTCGATAAGATTACCTTCTCGGGCGAGGGTAACTGTCTGCATGCTATCCTTCAGACCCGCAGCGGTGACTGGTGGATGGGCGGAACCAACGGCTTGATTCACTATGCAGAGGGAGTGCGCATGCAGGGTGCAGCTTCTGGATATCAGAATGTGGTATGGTATAAGCAGAACAATCCTTCGGCTCCTCTTGCTCACAACCGTGTGCGCAAGATTTATGAAGATAAGGAGGGGGATGTATGGATCTGTACAGACCACGGCATCAACCTCTATCAGAAGAGTACGGGAAAGTTGCTCAACTTTATCGTCTATGACAAGACCGGCAAGTATTCTACTGCCTGGGCTTATGATATTCTTCAGGATCAGAAGGGCAGGATGTGGATGGCATCTTATCAGGGTGGCGTCTTCGTGCTGGACAAGCAGCGACTTCTGGCAGCCATCTCGCTCTCATCTGCTGCTATAGCCACCTGTGTGGCAGATTATCATTTCTCAGACAAGGGAAAGAACGCCCTCTCGGGCCTGCACATCGGTCAGCTGGTACTCGATGGCAAGGGATTTGTCTGGGCTTCCTCTTATGATCATCTCGACCGTATCGATACCCGTACCCTTCGCATCTCACATATTTCAGGCAATGATGCCATCAATTATCTGATGAAGTCTGACAATGGCAATGTATGGGTAGGATATAATTCCAGCGTGAAGTGCTATATGGTGAACTTGCCGATGAAGGGCAAGGAGGTGGAAAGCAAGGAATGGAAGATCGGTGGGAAGGTGGTCTCCATGTGCGATGTGGCAGACAAGGTCTGGGTGGTGGCAGGCAATGCATGCAGCGTACTGGACCCGGAGAACAACAGTTTCCGCTTCATCATTCCGATGGAGAATCCGAACAATATCTATTATTCCAAGCTGAACCACGAAGTGGTGATGGGGGGCAACGATGGCTTCATTTCCATCCGTGCCGACCTTACCATGCCGAAGGACGACAAGGCGCAGCTGCTCCTGGCGGGTATCGTGGTGAATGGCAGACAGACCCAGGATGTCTTGCTCGATGAGAACATTGAGGGAACACCGGGTGTTTCGCCCGTGGGACTGAAGACGCTGGTACTGAAGCATGATGAGAACAACTTCACGCTCCAACTGTCTGATTTGCCTTTTGCCGATCATCCTACCGCCGTCTATGCCTACCGTCTGGAGGGTAGCGACCACGAGTGGCATTATCTGGACAAGGGCAATCTTGACATCACTTACAATGGATTGTCGTATGGCGATTATCATCTCACCGTGCATGTGGTGGATGGCGAGGGAAATATCGGAGATGAAGTTTATCAGCTCGAAATCTCCGTTCTTCCACCATGGTATCTCACCATCTGGTGCAAGCTGTTCTATCTTACCCTTCTGATTGTGGGTATAGCCTGGGTCATCAATGCTCATTTCGTAAGAAAGCAGTTGAAGGAGGCGAAAAAGCAGAAGGAGGAAATCCTGGAGCAGGTGCAGGCGCGTATGCAGTTCTATGCCAACCTTGCCGATGACCTGAAGAATGCTGCCGCTCACCATTCGTTCGAGGAAGTGAATGATCTGGTAGTTTCTCATCTTGATGTGAATGCTTCCGACAACGAATCAGAGTCGGCAATGATTGTAGATTTCCATGCTCCTCAGGATCCGGAAGTTGAGATGGATGAGATGGATAGGAAACTGCTCAACCAGATTCGGGAGATGATAGAGGAGAATATGGTGGATTCCGACTTTAACGTGTCGATGCTTCAGGAGAAGATGGGTATGGGAAACAAGCAGCTTTACCGAAAGTTGAAGGCACTTACGGGTCAGACTCCGGTGGAGTATATCCGTGATATGAGAATGCAGAAGGCGGCAAAATTATTAAAGGCGGGCAAGTTCAGCGTGTCGGAGGTAATGTACACCGTAGGCTTCTCTAACAGCAGCTATTTCTCCAAGTGTTTTTCCAAGGCATTTGGAATGACTCCTACCGAGTTTATGCGCAGTTAAAAAGTATATGGATTAAAGTTCAAACGATATGTTGCCAATATTAACGATTACAGGTTCCGACAGCACCGGTGGCTCTGGTGTGCAGGCGGATATCAAGACGATATTCGAATTGGGAGGTTATGCCGTTTCGGCGATAACCAGCATCACCGTGCAGAATACCCTGGGTATCCAGGAGTTCTTCGATATTCCTGCCGAGATTGTTTCCGGACAGATAGAGGCAATCATGAACGATATGCAGCCCAGCATCGTGAAGGTGGGAATGATACGCAAGGTTGAGACGCTGAATGTGCTTATTGATGCCCTGACCAAGTATCGTCCCGACCATATCATCTACGCCCCTTCCATCTGGTCGAGCCAGGGTGATGCGCTGATGACCGAGGATGTGGTGAGCCAGATCAAATACCGTCTGCTGCCGCTCTGTTCGGTAGTCGTGGCGAGAAAGAAGGAGAGTGATATCATCCTTCAGAACTCCCGACTCCTGGAGCTTGCCGAAAAGCAGGGGCTCAGGATTTACCGGCTCGATAATGCCAATTCGCATGGTCTCATCAACCGCTTCTCTTCTGCCCTTGCTATCTATCTGAACCAGGGCAAGAAGATGGAGGAGGCGTTGGCGATGGCGCAGGATTTCATCAATATAGAACTGGCTAGGGAGAGTAATCTGCAGGGTAGGAGTTCCGAACTTTACAACCAGTTTATCTCGCAGGTGAATAACTTCTGCCGCACCTATAGCGATGTGCATTTCTATGCCGACCAGCTGAATGTGAGTGGCCGCTATCTGGCGCAGGTTACCCGCCGCATCTCCGGCAAGACACCGAAGGCAATCATCGATGAATACATCGTGAAGGAGATAGAGCGCGAGCTTTCTACCACCACGCATACGGTGCAGGAGATAGCCAACACTTTCGGCTTCTCATCTCAGGCTCATCTCACCAAGTTCTTCAAGAAGATGAGAGGGGTCACGCCTTCTGCTTTCAGGCAGAAAGGCTGAAAACAGGTGGTTTTTGACCAAAAAGTTAAAATAATTAAGTTAAATTAGAAACACGGACAAATTGAATTTGTCCGGCTCTTTTGTCCGGGTGCTTGTAAATGGTTAAATATTAGTAATTTATAGACTGCCGGACAATTTGTCCGGACAAATTCAATTTGTCCGTGTTGTTTTTTCTTTGCTTTTTAACTCTATGTTTTCCTTCTCGGAACTCATAGACTTAGAAGCCATAAAACTATGAGTTGGATTTGCGAAAATACTACTATTATTTAGACCCCCTTTTGTTATAAATATAATATATATACCTGATAATCAGTTATATTGTGCTTTTCTGCAGACTTTGTATTTTAGATCCTATTTAGTTCTATTATTGAAAAATATTTTGTATTTTTGCGCCCAGAATGTAATTATACTAAAATATGAGAAGAAGTATTTCGTTTACGATATTGTTTTTTATGATGCTTTCAGTGTTGGTATCATGTTATCAAAGTCATAAGAAAGAGTTAGACTTAGCTTATACGTTGGCAGAGTCTAAGCCAGATAGTGCCTTGGTCTTTTTGAACCGTATCAATCAAGGTAAACTCTCAGATAAAGATATGGCGAAGTATGCCTCATTTATTATATGGCACAAGATAAGTCGGGCTTGGAAGTAGATAACGATTCCTTGATTCGCATAGCGTATGATTGGTATGGAGAACATCAGGACGATTCGCTTTATGCTTCATCCTTGTATTATATGGGAAAATACTTTCTGCTGAATGATAGTATGGAGCAGGCAAAGACTTGTTTGGAAAAGTCTTATTCCATATCTGACAGTCTCCATAATATGAATTTAAAATGCTTGGCATTGGATAAGCTGATTGAAGTAGAAGAACAGCTGGCACCTTACAAAGCTTTGAACTATGCTAAAGCTTTGGTGAAGATGTATGAGTCCATGCCAAATGTTAGTATATATAATAAGGTGGCAGCGCATTTGAGGTTAGGGGAGAACTTCTTTTATGTTGATAGTTTGCGACGAGCTTTGGAAGTAGAGAAAAAAGCATATAGGTTGGCGATATATGCAAACGATAATGAATTGCTGTCAAGTGTAAAACAAAATTTGGCTAGTACGTTTGAGGAAATGGGAGAAAAGGATAGTTGTCTGCTTTATGCTCGGCAAGCTTATGACTTGAATGGTAATGATAGATTTTCTTGTCAGTTAATGTTGGCTTCTGCTTATATTACTGGAGATTCCATAAAGCAAGCTTTTGCAATATTGGATCAAGCAACTCCTAAAACTGCTGAAGATCATTATTCGGTATTTTATATGCAAAGTCAAGCAGCTGTAAAAGCCCAGGATTATAAGACGGCTAAAACTTTCAGTGATTCTGCATGTTCTTGTTTGCAAGAAATGTACCGGACAGCATCCAAAGCCAAGAATTCCTATTATACTTCTTTTTTGAAGAAAGAAAGTGAAAGGGCAAAAATGCAAGGAAAGACGGAAATGCAGCGATGGGTATTTGGATTGTTTTTACTTTTGGGCTTGATTGTTATTTCTTTTGTTTTGTATGCTTATTGGTCGTATCGAAAACTGTCATTAGCTCGCATGGTTCATGAACAGGAAATATTCAGCCAAAAGCAGCAAATGATAGAGAAGTTGCATCAAGAAGAACTTTTGCATAGGGATGTACAATTGTCTGTGATGCGTAATTTTTTATTAAAGAAGATTGAGGTAGTTGAAAAGTTAAATTCGAATGTTCCGAATGGGTGTAAGCATATAGTGCTTTCTGATAATGAATGGACAGAGCTAGAAGTCTTCTTGGATAGTGTAGAGGACTTGTTTGTGTCAAGACTAAAACAAAAGCATCCGAATTTGTCTAAGGCAGATTTGCGATTAATGATGCTGTTGCGTTTGAGGTTATCACAAAAAACTCTAGCATCTATTTATTGTGTTAGTGAGAAGGCTATCAAGCAAAAGTTGTTCTTGTATAAGGATAAGGTAGGCATAAAAAATGAGCATTTTTCGCTTCGTAACTACATAGAAAACTTCTAGAAATAGGGGCTATATAATGCTTTTTAGACCTTTTAAATATGGGGGGGCAATTATAAGTACTTGTTTCTTAGTATTATATGTAATTTGTGCAATGGCATAGAAATAGACCTGTTTTGTTTGGATGAAGTCAAAAAACTATGTAATTTTGCAGCCGAGATTCAATAACATCTAAAAGGTAAGATTATGAAGAAGGTAAAAATGTATATTTCGTTTCTGCTGTTTCTGCTATTTGCTTCCAGTCAAGTAAAAGCAGAGTGTTCTTCTAAAGCGAAAGACATTCCTGTGTATAAGGTAAAAAAGCATTTGGGAACACGAACTGCAGAACCTAGCGTAACAGCAAGTTTAGAGCAAAATCAGCTTACAGTTAATGTTGGTTGTTATATGGGCATTGTAAAAGTCTATGTCTATGGAGACAATGGAAGCCTCATGGCTAGTTCTTCTGTCGCTATAGAAGGTAATGGATTGTGCACTTTAGATTTGTCCGCATTAGAGAATGGCTCTTATAATGTAACTGTAGAACTAGAAAATATGATTTATTGGGGCATGTTTGACATATAGGGTAGATTCTTATAATTGATAATAATTTTGTCGACTAAAATTATATATCCAGACACAACTGGCAAAAAGCGCATACATTCCCAAAAGCGTTAAAACTGGGTGGTTAATGAATTGTTGAACGTCTAAATTATTTAAATTATGAAGACAAATGAAATTGAAGGTAAGCTTGAAGTTATGGAGCTGATGGCTGTAAAGGGTGGTATTGATGAGATTGAAATTGAATGTAGAGCACAAGATAGTGGTGTTATCTGCAATGCTGGTAGTGCAGTTGCAGGCAGAGTGTAATTACTGACAAAGTAAACTAACATTAAAAATGGAAGAAAGTGTGTCGCATAGTTTGTGCGACGCACTTTCTTAAATAAAATCTTATGATGTCACAGAATGAAACTTATGTCCTAAATCCAGACTATCACTTCAAAGGTGATAAGGATCGTATAGTAATGTATTCTAAAAAGCAAGTTTCCTCATTCAGTTCTTCTGATTGGGTAAGCTTTATACACCCTACACAAGCTCAAATTCTAAATGTTTTTGCAGTAAAGAGAACATTTGGGGAACAATGTAAATTGTTGGCACTTAAATATGGAATTTCAGAGGGGCAAATTTCAGAAATGCTCGCTCCGTATATTGAGAATAAAAATGTAGTCCATACTATTTTTAAAGAAAATAAAATATATTTTCCTCAAAATGTTTTGATTGCCTGGCATAATGTGGAGGAGCTTTTTAAGGAAGACACAAATAATATTGTTCAAGTAAATTGTAATGATGTAAACTTAAAACAAGATAGAATGCATATTGCGCCACAAAGCATTTTGCTAATGTTAACCAATAAGTGTGTGACAAAATGTAAGTACTGCTACGCCGATAAGAATACAAAGTATACTCCTATGAGTACAGATGAGGTATTACATCTGATTGATGATGCCAAACGCTTAAAGATGTCTTATATAGATGTAATAGGCGGTGAGGTCTTTTGTCGTAAGGATTGGGATATAATAATCAAAAAGATTGTGGACAATGGGCTTATGCCAAACTTTATATCTACGAAAATGCCTATTGCTGAAGAGACTATCAAAAGGTTAAAAGATACCGGGTACAACAATGTTGTTCAAATATCTTTAGATTCTTTGGATGAACAGGTTTTAAGTACTTTGATAGATTGTAAAGTTGGCTATGTAAACAAAATGAAACAAACCATTATAAATTTGGAAGCGTATGGATTCAAAGTGCAATTTGATACTATTTTGACGAAACTTACTGCCAATCGGAAAAGTCTTGATCAATTATTCCTTTTCATTAGTAAAGTTACGAATTTAGAATATTGGGAAATAAGAATACCTGAGGTTTCTATATATACTCCAGAAACTTATAAGGAGATAAAGGCGAATAAGGATCAGTTGTTGGACTGTATAGATTATATAAATGAAACGCTTAGACCAAAAGCACAGTTCAAACTTTTTTGTAGTGATAATTGTCTAGAAGAGCATTTAGGCGAAGGAAAGGATATTGACAAACATTTTTATGGAGGAAAATGTATTATGTTGAAACAGTTGGCATTTGTTTTGCCTGATGGCAAAGTCAGTGCTTGTGAACAACTATATTGGCATCCTCAATTTATCATTGGAGACTTGAAAAAACAATCTATTGAGGAAATTTGGAATTCTCCAAAGGCATGGGAATTATACAATTTAAGCCAAGGCGTTTTTCGTAAAGAGAGTGTTTGTTCGCATTGTAAAATTTTTGATTTTTGTAACTTGGAGAATCATCGTAGATGTTTCGTCAAGGTAATCAAAGCTTATGGAAAAGATAAATGGGATTATCCAGACCCACGTTGTCAATATGCTCCAAAAGTAACATCAGATTTGTTGTATTAAAAATATATAGGAATGAATTTACAAAAGGCTATTATATGTTTTGTGAGTTTTTGGTTGAGTATATGCCATATTTCGGCTCAGCAACTTAGTGGAAAAATCGTTAGTAGGGAAGGTAATATAATTCCCTATGCTAATGTTTTTTTGTTGTCTAACCAAGATTCTTCTTTCGTTAGGGGTACTGTGAGTGATGAGAATGGGCAATTTTTATTGCCCTCTTACACTCATAATGATATTCTCAAGGTTTCTGCAATAGGCTACTCTGTGGGGTATTTTACCTGTAAAGGTGACTCTTTGGGTAATTTGGAATTAAAGGATAATGCGAAACAACTTAATGAGGTTGTTGTAAAAGGTCACCGCAATTATGTGAAAACAACCAATATGGGCATAACCATATCTATGACAGATAATCCACTTTCGAAATTAGGCACAGCCTTAGATGCTATTAAGCAAATGCCTTTGATAGATGCGGTTGGGAATGACATTTCTGTCTTAGGAAAAGGAACGCCTGTATTTTATATAGACAACAGAAAGGTAAGAGACAATAATGAATTGTCGCAACTGTCTTCACAAAATATAAAGAATGTCGAGATAATTACGAGCCCAGGTGCGAAATACGAGGCTGATGTAAAATCCGTGATTATTATACATACAAAGAAAAAAAAATTAGGTTGGGCAGGTATTGCAAGAGTTTCGGGAGTTTTTTCCGAAATGTCTCATGGTATGGCAGACCTAGACTTTTCATATAATAGTGATAAAGGATTAGGCTTTTATGCCAATGGAGATTATGAGGGGGATGGCTTTAAGCAAAAAGGATATATATTAGAACAGTTTAATAGTGATTTGAATACGACAAAAACAAATGGAAAATTTAAACGTTGCTCTCAGAACATAAAATTGGCGGTAGGCTCAAGTTATGACTTTAATGATAATTCTCTTGGTATTCGGTATGAATTTCGTAGGACACCAAGTGATAAATACGATACACGTAATATTATAGAAACAAATGTAACTTCTGTTTCGCAAAATCTGAGTTCTACAAGCGAAAAATTTAGTCAAAGTTCACGGCATAGTTTAAATTCTTATGCTGTGTTTAAATTTGGTAAAATGAAAAATTATGAATTTACTACAGATGTTGATTATGTCTATAATTTGTCCTCCAATTCTTCTAATGTAGAAGAATTGGGAAATTCATATGAAAATAAGATAGCTACAGCAAATAGTGCTAAAAATAAGATAGTTGCAGCAAAAGCTAATTTAAGTGCTCGTTGGAAATATGTGAGCTTAAATCTTGGTGGACAGTATTCTTTTACAAGAACTCAACAAACGTTTGGCGCAAATGTCGCAGAAGCTAAGGATTTCTTTGAAGACTCGTCTGATGAGGAAAGCCAGCATTTGTCAGCAGGTTACATTGCTGCTAATTGGAAAATAGGTAAAAAGTGGAGCTCTAGAACTGAGTTACGTGTGGAATATACAGATTTTACATATTTAGAGAATGGGAAAATAGTTCCAGAACAAACTAAAGGCTTCTCAGATTGGCTTCCTTATATAAGCATTAATTATCAAGATGGAGATTATGGATTTGGCTTGTCTTATAATACGGTGGTTGTCCGTCCAAGTTATAAAATGTTAGCCAACTCTTACACATATAGTTCTCATACATTGTGGTTTATGGGAAACCCCTTGTTGAAATCAGAGTTGGATAGAAATTTGGAACTAAGTTTTAATTATCATCAAACTAGTTTAGCATTCACTTACGTACATTGTATGAGGGAATTAGCTTCTGCCTATTTTTATTTAGCGGATAAGCAGATGAATATTTATAAAGTGATTAACCTGCCAAATTATAATTATTTTCAAATAACTCTAGGGCAAAGATTCAATATTGGTAATTGGCATCCGTCCTTATATGGACTCTTAAAAGTTCAAAATTTAAAATATGGAGAACCAAAGAATTCGTATGATACACCTCGTTTCCGTATTATTGTGCGTAACCGCTTTGATTTGCCTTGGAAAATATATGGTTATTTTGATGGAATGTGGATTGGTAGAGGAAATTCTTCAACCAATTACACCAAGAATCGGGTTATTCTTGATATGGGATTGAATAAGAGTATTGGTAGTTGGGCATTTACTATATATTGGAATGATTGTTTTAAGTTGTGGCATCAAGTCAATTTGGTTGAAACCAATGGGGTATCTTATTACCAAAATTTGAAGGGTGCATCTCACAATGTATTTGTTAGTGCTACTTATACTTTTAATAAAAAGAAAAACTATAAAGGAAAAGGTGCGGCACAAAGTGAGGTAAATCGTTTGTAGAACAATGGATATAACACATTTTATATGTTTTCGTCAACATGACTCCATGCAATGCGGCATAGCCTGCTTGCAAATGGTATGTAAATATTTCGGCAGAGACTATACATTGGATTCTCTGTCGAAACTTTGCTTTGCCACAACAGAAGGGGTGTCCATGCTAGGTATTAATGAAGCGGCTAATGCGCTAGGATTTCACACGGTAAGTGCAAGGGCAACCACGACCATGTTAGGTGAAATCCCTTTGCCTTGTATTCTTCATTGGAATCAGAATCATTTTGTTGTATTATATAAGGTTAAGAAAGGCAAGAGGTTCTATGTCGCTGACCCAGGAAAGGGATTGGTCACTTATGGCTTAGAAGAGTTCAAGCAGCATTGGATAAGCACTCACTCTAATGACGAGGACAAGGGTATCGCCATGTTCTTCGAGACCACTCCTGCCTTCTTCACTTATCAGATGGAAGGAGAAGATAGACAGAAGGAGAAGCGTTCCTTCAAGTTCCTTTTCAGATATTTCAAGAAATACCGCAAGGCATTTTCCTGGATTGTCTTGGGACTGCTTGCGGGCAGTGCCCTGCAGCTGGTGTTGCCGTTCCTTACCCAATCCATCGTGGATGTCGGTATCAAGAACCAAGACATTGGATTCATCTGGCTCATTCTCTTAGGCCAGTTGATGCTCACCATCAGTCGAACAGCGATAGACTTTGCCCGCCGATGGTTCCTGCTCCGCATCTCCATGCGTATCAACATCTCCCTGGTGAGCGATTTCTTCATCAAACTGCTGAAACTGCCGATGTCTTTCTTCGACACCAAACTGATGGGCGACTTGATGCAAAGAATGAACGATCATAGCCGTGTGAACAACTTTCTCACCCAGCAGACGCTCAACATTACCTTTGCCATGCTTACCTTCGTGGTGTTTTCGGTGGTGCTCTTTATATATAATAAGGTGGTGTTTGCCATCTTCTTATTGGGCAGCATCCTGTACGGAGGATGGATGGCTCTCTTCCTGCGTCGAAGAAAGGTGCTCGATTATGAACTCTTCGAGCAGCAGGCCATCAACAACAACAGGACATACGAGTTCATTACTTCTATGCAGGAAATCAAGTTGCAGGATTGCGAGCAGCGCAAGCGGAAGGAGTGGGAGGAGACACAGGTGAATCTTTTCAGAGTGCAGCAGAAATCTCTGAAACTACAGCAGACCCAGGAGGCAGGAAGTATTTTTATCAATGAGGTGAAGAATATCGTAGTGACGGTGGTTGCCGCAACGGCGGTAATCCAAGGGCACATGACCTTGGGTATGATGCTTGCCGTGCAATATATCATCGGACAGCTCAACTCGCCGGTGGAGCAACTCATGAACTTTTTCTATTCCGTTCAGGATGTGAAAATCAGCCTGGAACGTATCAATGAGATTCATCAGATGGATGATGAGAACGGAAAGGAGGGCTTGCTGACTGGTCTTGAACATCCTGAGGATGGTATCCATATCAGCAACATCATGTTCAAGTATGATCCTCATGCCCTCAGAAAGACAATAGACGGGGTGGATATTCATATACCTCAAGGCAAGGTGACGGCGA
>NZ_QSIG01000080.1:0-8037 GCF_003468525.1 Prevotella sp. AM34-19LB
ATAAGCAAAATGGCCCTCTCCATCTTGAAAAATGACAAGGCGACCAAGGGAAGTCTCAACCTGAAAAGATTGAAGGCAGGCTGGGATGAAGAGTACCTGTCAAAACTTTTGGAGGGCAGCGCAATTTAATGCGTCTGCCCTGAGCCTTTCTATTCCTTTTGTGATAGTTGCTTTCTCCTTTAGACTAAGTTGCCTTCTCCTTATATCTATAGTCCTTTCTGCTGATTATTATTGTTGTTTCAGAGAATTCTCCTTTCACACTTAAGTGGCTGATTATGAGTATGCTCTGGTGATTGTGAAAGGAGAATGAAATTTTAATTGCTGTTTATGTGATCTGTGAGTTCGGTCATAACGACCAGAAGGAGAAGTCGGCGGGCTGTGGCTCTGAAGCTGGTTCCGGATATGGAGACCTGGCATGCTGACGGTAAGGATCTGATGCACGTTCACATCTATGCAGTAGATAAGAAGGGCAGAAGAGTACTGAACGTGAAGGATGCTAAGGCATTCGATAAGTTGACTTTCACCGTGAAGGGCGATGCGAATATCGTGGCGGTGGATAATGGAAACATCGCATCTGATGAGCTTCATATCGGAAAGATCCAGTTGGAGAAGTCCATCCAGCGCAATCTCTTCCAGGGTTCCGCTCTCGTGATATTGAGAGCAGGCGATAAGCCAGGAAAGATAGAGCTTTCGGTGGCTGGCGAAAAGATGAGAGCCAAGAAGTTGGTTTTGAATACGAAGTAAATATGATACTAAAAAGTCGCCAGCATGTTGGCGACCTTTTTTAGTATCCTTTGTTTTCTCTTTATTTTCTGAATTTCTTTTTGAACCATTGGTTGAATGCCACGTAGGCACTGATTTCTTCCTGGTGCTGAGGCTCGGCAAATGTCAGTACATTGCCCGATGAATCTCCGTGCTGGTCAGGGAAGATAATCATCAGGTTGGTGCCCGAGAAGAAGCGGGTTAGCTCTTCCGGCAATCGCTCTAATGCCGACTTGTGGGAAACGGTTCCCTTGCGGGCTGTCACCACCACAAAGAGATGGTTCTTGCTCATGTGGGAGGCAAGCTGAGGCATCTCGTTCCAATGCTGCATCAGGGTGTATTCGGCACGTACTTCCTGGTGGCGGTTGGTGATGTACTCATTGATGAGTGCCAGGGTCTCCTCCCTGCCGTGGAACTGGATGCGGCAATCCAGATTGCCGGATAGTCGCGCCAATCGCTCTACCCAGCGGTAGAATCCTGGTTCAAACTCTGCCCTCGATGGCACAGCCACCTGTATTCGGCGAATGGTATTGAGCGGCTGCTTGATGCGAGCCATGATAATCTGACGGCTCAGACCATTGAAGAGACTCTGATGGAACTCTCCCCAGAACTTAGGCGAAATCTCTGGGTGCATGTGCATGCCGATGATGATTTCGGAGCATTGGAACTCGTTGAAGGCATGCTTGATGCCATTGGCGATGTTGGCTGCGATGCGAACCTGCGTCTGGGTCATCACGTCGGTGGCTGCAGCCAACTGACTGCAATGGTCCAGCAGCTGTCGGCCCTGTTCCTGCTTGTATCGCATATCCTTGTCATCATACACCACGTTCAGACAAACCAGTCCTCTGTTCAGCTTCTGGTTTCTCACCAGAAAGGCAAGGCTCATCAGATTATCGGCATATTCCGGATACTTCACCGGTATGAGAATCTTCTCATCGCTTGCTTTCTTGGTATCCTCGGCATCTGGAAGCTCCTTGTCGCGGAGGATAATCTTTCTGGAACTCCAGTCGGTGAGTATCGAAGAGATGACGCAGGTGCAGAGAATCATCATCACCACACCATTCAGCATGTCATCGTTCACCAGATAGGTGTTCGGACCCACCAGGAGGTTCATACCCACCATCACCATGGCGATACTGCCGGCGGCATGGGCAGAAGTCAAACCGAACATCATGTGACCCGATGACAGCGGCAACCGGAATCCGAAGCAGGCGGCATAGGCTGCGATGGCTTTTCCCAAGGTTCCGAAGAACACGATGCAGAAGATGACCCAAAGGATATGACTGCCCTGGAAAAGCAGACCCACATTGATGAGCATACCCACACCGATGAGGAAGTAAGGGATGAAGAGGCATTGCCCGTAAACTCCAGTCGGTTCATCAGCGGAGATACGTGCGGGATATACCTATTTAATATAAGACCTGCGAAGAAGGCACCGAACACGCCCTCGATGCCTACTATCTGAGATAGGGTGGCACTCATGAAGAGCATCGCCATCACGAAGATAAACTGCATCACCGAATCGCTGTACCTGCGCAGAAACCATCTCGTGAGTCGCGGTATCAGGAATATCATCACTCCGCAGTATGCGGCAAACTTGGCGGTGAAGAGTACCCAGAACTGCAGACCATCATGACTGGAGAACGAGGCGACGAGACCTGCCAGCATAATGAGCGCTATCAGGAGCGAAAGCATGCTGGAACCCACGCTCAGGGTGACGCTCGGTTTCTGCTGCAGACCATATCTGGAAACAATCGGATAGGCAATCAGGGTATTGGAAGCCATGATGCAGCTCAGCAGAAACGATGCCCTGGTGGAATAATGCAGCAGCCAGATGCTCATGCCGAAGGTCAGGAGAAACGGCGTGAAGCACGTGAGCAGACCAAAGATGAGCAGTCGGGATTTGTTTTTCTTCATACCCTCCATGTCCATCTCCAGGGCGGCGAGGAACATGATGTAGTAGAGTCCCACCTTGCCGAACAGCTCGAAAGATGCATCTCGCTCCAGGATATTCAGTCCGTATTTGCCGACAAGCACGCCCGCCAGTACCATTCCGATGATATGGGGGATTCTGAGCTTACCCATGATGATAGGGGCAAAGAGGATGATGAGGAGCACTACGAAGAAGATCAGCGTAGGGTCGGTAATTGGAAAATATTCTGCAATATTCAGCATAGGCATTCTACTTTATTGTTGATGATGAAAGAGGATCCAGCATCCGCTTTATTCCTCTTCGTTTTATTTTTGAGTGCAAAATTACTAATAAATCTTGAAAGGGCAAAGTTTTTGCCCTCTTATCATTTATATGTGTAGAGATTTTTGTAATTTTGCACCCTGAAAACAAACTTAGGATAAAAAGATAAGGATAATTAACGTATGAAAAAAGGATTGTTTGCACTCGCCTTGGGTACATTTACCCTGGGCATCGCAGAATTTATTATTGAGGGAATTCTCACCGATGTGGCGCACAACATGAATGTGTCCATCCCTCAGGCTGGTCATCTCATTTCTATCTATGCACTGGGTGTATGCGCCGGTGCTTTCTCGCTGATATTGATGCATAAGTATCGCCCCAAGAATATACTCTTGTTTCTTACTTCACTAGTGATTCTGGGAGCCATCATCGCTACGATAGCCCCTAGTTACGGGCTTCTGCTTTGTGCCCGCTTCATCCAGGGACTTCCTCATGGTGCCTATTTCGGTACGGCTACCATCGTGGCGGTGAAGATGGCAAAGGAGGGAAAGGGTACCAAGGCGGTGGCGATGATGTGTGCCGGTATGCCGTTTGCCAATCTGCTGGGTGTTCCGCTGGGCACCTTCCTGAGTCATACCATCTCCTGGCGAGTGCCTTTTCTCATATCGGTGGCGTTGGGCGTCATCACGCTCTATATGATTTACAAGTGGGTTCCTGATGTAGAGGCTCTGCCTAACAAGGGTATGAAGGCGCAGTTCCGGTTTATGCGCCATCTGGCTCCCTGGCTTATCATCGCTGCTACTTTCCTTGGCAACGGCGGTATTCTCTGCTGGTTCAGTTACATCTCTCCGCTTTTGCAGATGAACGGCGGTTTCCATGCGGCATCAATTTCGGTATTGATGATTCTTGCCGGTTTGGGAATGGTGGTAGGAAATCAGGTGAGTGCCTTGCTGGCAGATAGATTCAAGCCGGGCCGCTTTACCTGCTATCTGCAGTTCCTGGCTGCCGCAGCCTTGCTGGCTACCTTCTTTCTGTCGCATATCGGTTGGGTATCGGCAGCGATGATGTTTATCAGTTGTGCCTGCCTTTTCGGTATAGGTTCGCCAGAGCAGTTTCTCATTGTGAAGCACAGCGAGGGTGGTGAAATGCTAGGCGGTTGCTGCATTCAGGCAGCCTTCAATCTGGGCAATGCCCTGGGTGCCTTCTTGGGCGGAATCCCCGTGGCGATGGGATTGGGATATAATTACCCTGCGCTCATCGGTGTACCGATGGCATTGGCTGGAGCCTTCTGTCTCCTGGTGTTTCATCGTAAATATGAGTGTTCTAAAGATTGAGAAAACCTGGATTGACATGTCATTTTGCCCTGTTTCCTATGACAGAATTTGATGAAAATCAAGAAAACGGCCCTTTCTTGAAGTTTTTTCAAAAATATTGTGTGCGTACACAAAAAGGCATTACCTTTGCACTCGAAAAGATTGAATAACGAATAATTAAAGTAAAGAAAGGATAACTATTATGATGGTATTAGTAATGACACTGGCAGTTGTAGCTGCCCTTTTTGCAGAGGTTGTAAATGTCAACAAGAAGATTAGCCTCGGCAAGTAATCAGACAAAAATAGAGAAAGGATAAAAGTTATGATGGTATTAGGTATGATTTTGGCAATGATCGTTGCCGGATGCGCTGAGTATGGTGCAAGAACTAATATGAAGAAATTCGCTTAACAAGCGGTTCTTCTTTCAATTTGAGAGAATTTAAACAGTAGTTGCATAGATAAATAAAGGAAAGGCAGTTGTTGGCATTGGAAGGATGCCAGCAGCTGCCTTTTCGTTTTTTCTCAGCTGAACTTTTTCGGTCTCGCTATTTTTTCTGGCTATTCCTGGCAGATTATTGGTTCCGCACCGGTTCGCCAACCTATCTTGTTCGCTTGCTGTCTCATTTTGATGAGAACATCAACGAGATGGTGAACAGGTTTTATCCTACGAGTAGTTTCATCGACTACAAGGCAGATGTGGAAGCACCATTGCCAATGATTTATCAGAGCGGTTATCTTACCATCAAAGACTGGAATATGGATACCGATTCCTATCTCCTGGATTTCCCGAATGATGAAGTGCGAAGCGGGTTCCTGATGCTGGTCAAAGCAGCAAAGCGAAGGTAGGGTAGATTGTGTGGTAGAGACCCAGAATTATATCTACATCTTCGAGTTCAAGCGTGATGGTTCGGCAGAGGAAGCCCTGAAGCAGATAGAGGATATGGGCTATGACAGGGAATATGCAGCAGATGGCAGAAAGATTTATCAGATAGGCTGCAACTTCTCGTCGAAGAGGGAACCATTGATGGGTGGAAGGTAAAGTAGATAATTTGCAAGAATTACCCGAAGATGTAGTGATATGGCGTTATTGAGAATGAATCTTCTTTACATTAACTTGCCTGAGATTCTCGTATTTTCAGACGCTTATTATTTCTTTGAGAATATCGTAAATATGAAGAGAAATGAGAACTTGTTGATAATCAGGTGTTTGTGATTTCTTGACAAGATGATGCCGTTGAGGAAAATCTATAGTTGTACGACTATAACCCCTATAGTTGTACAACCATAACTCTACAGTTGTACAACCATAGCATGTATAGTCGTACAACTGTAACTTTATAGTCGTACAACTATAGGTCTTGTTCTTAATATAGAGCAGAAAACAGAGAATTCCGGCCTCTCAATCCTCTTGTTTTTATCGCTAGATTCTAAACTTGTAGGTATATGAATTTTGGTTATAAATATTGACGGGAGGTTGGATATTAAAAGATAAGTGTTATGATGACAGTTCAAGATTATATAGCAATAATTAGGCAAAATAGTTCCAAGATTACTCAAGATTTTGGAATCAAGACCTTGCGCATTTTTGGTTCCGTATCACGAAATGAACAAATAGAGCAAAGTGATTTGGATATTTGTGTAGAAACAGAAACTCCTAATCCTTTTTTATTGGCCGATTTGAAAGAATTCTTAGAGGACTTGTTTAAGTGCTCTGTTGATGTTGTGCGTATTCACAAAAACATGAATCCTTTCTTCAAATCAAGAATAGAACGGGATGGAATCTATGCAATACGATAAAATAAAGATTTTCTCATTTTACTTTGGCGTTTACGTTAGAATGTAGTATCTTTGCAATTGTAATTCGAACTAAAAATGGAGGAATAAAGGTATGGATACAACAAAGTTAACAAGAGAAGAAGCGTTGCGCCGTTGGAATGCTTCTAAGGAAACCAAGCGTAAGATGGTTGAAAAGCTAGAAACCTTGGTAAGGAATAGTTGTCTTGAACGTACAGGCAAAGAACCTATTGGGATAGAAGTTTGGTAGTCGAAACATTGTCTCTAGACACGATTAATGCCAATTCTTTGCAAAGTTTGCAGCAAACCTTGCAAACTATGCAGAGACTAAGAGTTGGTACGGAGCGGGTCTAACTATGATGTATTGTGGGGGGAGATTTGGAAAATCTAAAGTAGCATATGATGGAAAAGATTATTGTTGACGTTGCGTGGTGCGACAGAAATTATGGTGGTTCTCTTGGTAGTAATGTACCAGGAGCGGTGGTTTTTACAGCACCAACCTTTGAAGCTTTGCAAAAAGAAGCAAAGGAAAGTCTGGAGTTTCATATTGAAGGCCTTATGGAAAATGGGGAAGATGTTCCCGAATGGCTGAAGAATGGGGATTATGAGTTTGAGTATAATATTATAAGATAAGATCAGTTGTGTTCTGGTTTTAGCAAAGAGGGTGTGTCATAAGTTAATGATTCACCCTTTTTTGTTTGTTGGAATGTTACTGATATGTTGTTGGAAAACATAGTATAAGTTGTTAGAAAAGATAGTATATGTTTTTGAGTTAGTTCGTATCTCCGGTCGCACAACAGCTGTTGTGCGCTTGCATATCAGCTGATATGCGCATGCACAACAGGTGATGTGCATGCGGTGTTCAACTGTTATGCGCCAACTGTAATTTAGACTTATGACGCCTCCTCTTTGTCATTTGGTACATACAGAATGACATTTCATACAAGGCAAGTTTGGATATTTGGCGGATAGAAATAATCTTCTTACTTTTGCGCTCGTAATCGGGAAGCGGTAGAAGATAATGATTCGTGGAACGAGGAACATGAAGTATAACCCTTTTAATATATAATAAAGTATGAAGAAGATTATGATTTCGTTGATGATGGTACTAGCTGTGACCACAACCAGTTTTGCAAAGAGTAACAATACCGATGTGGCAAATGCCGTAAAGAGCGTAGCCGGGCAGGTGAAGCAGGCTCCATCCGGCACGGTGTATGGCGTAGTTGAAAACACCAAGCAACACATCATCGTAGCTACTCCTTTCGGAAAGTACACCATAGAGAAGAAGGACGGCGGCGTTAGCTTTATGGGAATGTCGGCAAAGCTGGTATCATCGAAGAATGGCGTGTATAAAGTCAAGACATCCCTTGGTAATTTTACGGTGAATGCCAGAAAGGGAACGGTGGTGAAGAACTGATGGCTCCCCTTCTCTATCCTTTTTTACAAAAAGATATAGGAATGTTTTGTAGAATGGAAAATTGTTATTACTTTTGCAACTGAGTCGGAATGAATAGGGAAATGCCGACTCTGCTCAATAAGTTTAATTTTAAAAGTGTAATTATGAAAGCAATTTTATTGGAAAATGGAATATATATTGGTGTTGACACTAATATAGATAAGTCTTTGGATAATTCGAAGATTCAAGAGAGTAAAGAGCTTGTTTGTTGTTATGTGTATAGCAGTGGCGAGGCAATTTTGTTTGGTGGAAGAGTGAGTGTTTGCTATCGCAGTAGTAGTGATTGGAAATTGTCAGTTGATGGTATAAAAATAAAAGTTTTAGGATACAATACTGACTATCCTTATTTTGCGAATTCGTTCCAAAATGTGGTTGCTTATTTGAACCAAATGCAGCAATTAGGTGTAGATACAGGGCAGACGCATTAAATCTTTTACTCGTCAATATCTATGGTGTATCACTATAACTTATTGAATATTAACATTATATATTTGCATATATGAAATATTTTTCGTATC
>NZ_QSIG01000081.1:0-7693 GCF_003468525.1 Prevotella sp. AM34-19LB
GGCAAAAGCTTCATTACTAATACTTAAAAGCTTTTGCCCTTACAGGGCGTATGTTTATAACACCGAACAACCCAGGGCGTTGCCCTGGGCTAGGAGCTTCTGCCCTTTCAGGGCGTGTGGAGCTTACTTGCAAGGGATGGAGCATACTTTCTGAGCATATGGAGCTTACTTGCAAATATTGACAAACATCTAATAAATATCAGAAGAATGACAAAGAAAGGTAAACATACAGTATTATTCATCTGCCTGGGCAACATCTGCCGCTCGCCTGCCGGAGAGGGCATCATGAAGAGCCTGGTAGAAAAAGCAGGGTTGCAGGATGAGTTTGAAATCGATTCTGCAGGAATCGGAAACTGGCACGTAGGTCAGCTGCCCGACAGCCGCATGAGAAAATGCGGAGCCGAGCATGGCTACAATTTCAACAGTCACGCCCGCCAGTTCCAGAAGTCAGATTTCGGGATATTCGAAACCATCGTAGTAATGGACAATGAGAACTACCGCGCAATCACCTCCATGGCTTCCTGCCAGGCTGACAAGGACAAGGTGGTGCGCATGGCAGATTTCCTGACCCACCATCGTGAATACACCACCGTGCCCGACCCATACTATGGCGACTACAGCGACTTTGAGCTGGTTATCACGCTCCTGGAAGATGCCTGCCAGGGATTACTGAACAGCCTCGTAGAAGAATAAGAATTATACAGTAATCTCGCCCGAACCATAGCAGCGATGATGATGCTCATCATACACCACGCAGAACTGGCCGGGAGCCACACCGTGGATCGCCTCTTCTGAATGTATCATCCAGCGGCCATCTTCGAGTTTTTCGATGGTAGCAGGATGATACTCCGGCGTATGGCGAATCTTGAACGTTACCTTCTGCATCGCCACCTCGCGGGTGAGGAAATGGAAATCCTGAAGCGGGAAATCCTTCTTGTACGCCGTCTGAGGATCGTAGCCATGACTCACGTAGAGAATGTTCTTCTCCACATCCTTCTTGATCACGAACCAAGGTCCGCCGCCGAAGCCCAGACCCTTGCGCTGACCGATGGTGTGGAACCACAAACCCTTGTGGCCTCCGATGCGCTTACCCGTCTCCATCTCAATCACGTCGCCCGGGTTCTCGCCCAGGTATCGGCGGATGTAATCGTTATAATTAATCTGCCCCAGGAAGCAAATTCCTTGACTATCCTTGCGCTTGGCATTAATGAGATTTTCCTCTTCGGCTATCTCACGAATTTCATTTTTAATGTGATGACCGATAGGGAAAATCGCTTTTCTCAATTGCCAACTCTCTATCTGAGCCAGAAAATCGGTCTGGTCCTTTACGGGGTCAGGACTCGTGACGAGCCATTTATCGCCGTTTTCATCCGTTTCGGTCTGCGCATAATGACCTGTGGCGATGAGGTCGTAGTTGTGGCCCATCTTCTCATCGAAGGCACCGAACTTGATGAGTCGGTTGCACATCACATCAGGGTTCGGGGTGAATCCAGCCTTCACTTTGTCCATGGTGTAGCGGGTCACCTCGTTCCAGTATTCCTGGTGGCAGTCTATCACCTGCAGCTTGCATCCGTATCTGTGAGCCACGGCGGTAGCCATCTCCAGGTCCTCCTCAGAAGAGCAGTCCCATTCCTCCTTTTCTTCCGGTCCTATCTTGATATAGAAGCAGTCAGGGTGCAGGCCCAGTCGGGCAAACTTCCACACCACTACCGAACTATCCACGCCGCCCGAAAGCAGCACGGCCACCCGCTTGTCCTTTACCTCGGCAAGGAAGAGCTCGTCTCTGGTCTCCAGTTCCTTCTCTCTTGGAGTATCCTTTATCATCTTATTATTATTATCCATTGTCTATTCGCTATTATTCAATTCAGAAGGCAAAGTTACAACAAATTCTGCGAAAAGCCGCCATCTTATGCCGAAAAATCTCATATTTTGCCTAAATGTTTTCTCTTGCGCTACATTCTCCCCGTTATCCGCTCCTTCTTCTATCGAAATTCCCAATAGCAGAAATCGGCTCATTCCAACGCCAATTCTTTTTGTTTTCGATTTTATCCATACCTTTGCAATCGAAAATCAGAGAAAAGCGATTATAGTAAAAATCAATAACATAGTTGAATGTAAGAAAATCAATAACATAGTTTAATATAAGAACATGGATATCTTAAAAAATCTGTTTTATGGCTTCCCTGACCTATGGGGAGGCGGAGTAGCCCACTCCGTGCTGATCCTGGCGTTGGTCATCACCTTGGGTTTGAGTTTAGGAAAATTGAGAGTAAAGGGAGTTTCTCTCGGATTGGCTTGGATTCTTTTCATCGGCCTCATCTTCGGTCACTTCTCTCTCAATCTCGATGAGCATCTGCTCCACTTCCTCAAGGAGTTTGGACTGATTCTCTTCGTCTATTCCATCGGTCTGGAGGTAGGACCTGGTTTCTTCGCTTCGTTCAAGAATGGCGGCAAGAGCCTCAACCTGCTCAGCATCATCGTGGTAGCGTTGAGTATCATCACCACCCTCGCCATCTTCTCGTTCTCGGGAACATCCATTACCTCTATGGCAGGTATCCTCTCGGGTGCCGTTACCAACACCCCGGGACTGGGAGCTGCACAGCAGGCATTCAGCGACCTGCGCCACATCGATGCTCCATCCATCGCAGCCGGCTACGCCATCGCCTACCCTATGGGTGTGCTCGGCGTCATCCTCTCCTTTATTATATTAAGGTATGCGCTGCGCATCAACAAGAGCGAAGAGGAAGCTGATGCCAAGCGCGGTATGGGACACCTGGAGGCGATGACCCTGAACACCTTCTCTGTAAAGGTGACCAACCAGATGGTATTCGGCGACACCATCAAGCAGATACGCGAAATATTGAAGCGCGACTTCATGGTTTCAAAGATTATCCGCAAAGATAGCGACAAGCACGACGAGGTGGTAAACGGACAGACCCGAGTCAACGAGGGCGACATCCTGCAGATTGTTGCCAACCCTACCGTAGAAGAGCCAGTCATCGCCCTGCTCGGCGAGAAGGTGCAGGTGAGCGAGGAGAAATTCGGCGAAGACTTGATTACCCGCCGCATCCGCATCACCAAGCCAGGCATCAACGGCAAGAGCATCAGCCAGCTTCAGATTCGTACAAGCCTCGGTGCCAACATTACCCGAGTAAACCGCAACGGTGTGGATCTGATTGCTACTCCACAGCTGAAGCTGCAGCTGGGTGACCGTGTTACCGTGGTAGGTACAGAGCTTGCCATCGCCCATACCGAGAAAGTACTGGGTAACCAGATGAAGCGCCTCAACTACCCTAACCTGATTCCTATCTTCCTGGGCATCATGCTGGGTTGTATCGTGGCAAACATTCCATTCTTCATCCCAGGCATCAACGAGAGTCTGCGTCTCGGATTGACCGGCGGCCCTCTGGTAGTAGCCATCCTGATAGGTTACTTCGGTCCGAAATACAACCTCGTGACCTACAACACCATCTCAGCCAACCTGATGCTCCGTGAAATCGGAATCTGCATCTTCCTGGCTTGCGTGGGACTGGGCACCGGCGAACAGTTTATTCAGACCGTGGCATCAGAAAACGGAATGACCTGGATTCTCTATGGCATCGCCATCACCATGATTCCAATCATCGTGGGCGGCATCATCGGAAGATACGTGTTCCACATCAACTATTATACATTGCTCGGAGTGCTGGCAGGCGCCAACACCAATCCATCTGCCCTGGCTTACGTGCGTGAGCAGACATCAGCAGATGCACCATCTGTAGGCTATGCGAATGTTTATCCATTCGCCATGTTCCTCAGAATCGTAACCATTCAGATCATCATTTTCGTATTCGGATAAATATATGACAGAAAAAAACATGAAAATCTGCGATTGCGCAGACAACGGCAAGAACAACTGCAACTGCAAGGAAATCGCAGAAACAGAACTCAGAAGGAAACTCGACTTATTATTACGTACAGGCAGCATTCTCATGGAGAGTGCTGCCGACACCTCGCGCATTATGCGTACGATGAAGCGTGCTGCAGCGTTCCTCGGTCTCGACGAACGCTACATGCACCTTTACATCAACTGGAATGTGCTGATGGTGAACTACAGCGACGAGGAGCATTCCTTCTCCAAATTCCAGCGTTGCGAAAAGCACGGCATCAACCTTACCTCCATTTCGCTGGTAAGCAAACTCACCTGGCAAGCTATCAAGGATAACTATTCGCTCGAACAGTATGAGCAGGCACTCAACGATATCAAGGCCACTCCACGCAGCTTCACCCCTTGGCAGGTAGCCATCGGCGGCGGATTTGCCTGCGGCGGATTCTGCATCCAGTTCGGTTGCGACTGGCCAGCATTCTTCTTCTGTTCCCTTGCTGCCATCCTGGCTTCCGCCTGAGAATGTTCCTGCCTACCAAAGGCTGCAACAACTATGTAGCCATCGGTATTTCGGCATTCGTGGCAACGCTGATAGCGTGGCTCACCTCCTTCCTTTCGCTCAATCCAGCCATCGCAGCCGCCCTTCCGGGCTTCATGCATTCGGCTACCCCTTGGCACCCATTGATGGCGTGCGCCCTCTTCATCGTGCCGGGAGTTCCATTAATCAACTTCGTGAGCGACATGCTCGACGGTTACATCGAGGTGGGAATGGTTCGTGCCCTCAACACCCTGCTGATGCTCTTTGCCATGGCATTCGGTATTGCCTTCGCCATCCAGGTTTGCCACATCGACAACTTCGTGAAGAATCTTACGATGACTCCTCACCACGAATACTGGGAGTTCGCCATCGCGGCAGCCGTATCAGCCATGGGCTTCTCTACCATCTTCAGTATTCCTAGACGCCTGTTGCCAGCTGTGGCTTTGGGCGGTATCATCGCCGTTTGCTTCCGCAACTTCGTCAACCTGGGTCCATCCAATGGCAACATCGGTCTCGATATGGGCTTGAGCATCGGTTCGCTTGCCGGTTCTGCGCTCATCAGCGTCATCGTAATCAAGGCACGCCACTGGTTCCACACCCCTCACCAGTGCATCACCATTCCTAGTGTCATCCCAATGGTACCTGGAGTTTTGATGTATCGTGCCCTGTTTGCCTTCATCGACATGCACGGCGTGGTAGGCGAAGTAACCGTGGGTATGAACAACCTGATCAAGGCTTCGCTCGCCATCATCTGCATCGCCCTGGGTGTTGCCATTCCTAATGTATTCTTCCGCCGTTTCATCGCCGACAACCGCAAGCGTCGACTCCTCAACATGCTGGTGGAGAGAAAGAAGAAGAATGGCGAATTCGTGGATCTGCACGAAGTGGAAATCAAGTAAGAATCTGTGTTAATCTGCGTAATCTGTGGGACATTGAAACCCACGGATTACAGGATTTATCTGATTATTTTGCCCGAAAGCAGGGCTAATTAAAATAAAAGTTTTATCTTTGCACGCGTAATTATAAGACTAGTGAAAAAAGGAAAATGGAAATACGACAACTCAAATATTTTCTGAAGGTAGCCGAGACGCTCAATTTCTCGGAGGCATCACGCAAGCTCTACATCACGCAGAGCACCCTCTCGCAGCAGATTTCGCATCTGGAGCAGGAAATAGGATTGCCCCTCTTCGAGCGAAACTCGCACGAGGTTTATCTCACCGAGGCGGGAAAGGAGCTTCTTCCCTATGCCCAGAATGCGGTAAACTGCACCATGGCTTGCGTGGACCACATGAACGACCTGAAGGAGATGCTCACGGGCGAACTGAACATCGGCGTCACCTACTCCTTCAGCAACATCATGGCAGAAACGCTCATCGCCTTCCTTCATGCCTATCCTCATATAAAGCTGAACATCCAGTACCGTTCGATGCAGGAGCTGATGGATGGATTGAAGAAGCGTGAGCTCGACCTTGTGCTTGCCTTCAAGCCACTCAAGACAGACAAGGCGATTGACAGCCGTGCCATCTTCAGCAACCGTCTGGCGGCGATTGTGAACGAGAACCACCCCCTGGCGCGTCTTTCATCCATCAAGCTCTCAGAGCTGGAGCGCTACGACCTCATCCTTCCATGCAAGGGTCTGCAGGCTCGCAACGCCTTCGATTACCTGATAGAGGGCAAGGATCTCGACTTCAAGATCATGGTAGAAGTGAATAATGTGAACATCATCTTCGACCTCCTGCATCGCAGCAACCTGGTAACGGTACTTTCAGAATCCACCACCATCCTGGAAAAAGGCATGAGAGCGATTCCGATAGATGCTGCCGACAACGAGATGGATGGCTGCATCCACATTCTGAAGGAAGCCTATATGAAGAACTCGGCGCAGGAGTTCATCCGCATGCTGAGCCAGAGCACCAGCATCCTCGCCAACTTTGCGCTCAAGGATATTCTGAGATAGAATCGGAAAAGGATAGAAAGCTTCTGCCCTTACAGGGCGTACCGAGCTACCAAAATAATAAAGGCGTGCTGAACACAAGATAATAAAGGCGTGCAGAACACAAGAATAAAATGAAATAAAGGGAAGATTGTAATTCAATCTAAAAAGGCTGTCTCCGACTTGATTGCGGAGGCAGCCTTCATTTTTTTATTTCTGATAAAAGTTCTTGCTCTTTAAAATTGAGAATGCATTATTTCTTTCGGGCGATAATGATGGTTACACCAGCCAGGATGGCGAGGATGCCGATGGCAAGCTGGAAGGAGAAACTCTCGCCGAAGATACAGACGCCGATGATGACTGCCGTTACAGGCTCTAACGCTCCCATGATGGCAGCAGGAGTACTGCCGATGAGATTGATGGAAATCGTCATGAAGAAGAGCGACAGTACCGTTGGCAACAACGCCAGCTGGGCAGCATAGAGCCAATGCATAGGAGTCTGCAGCATCTGAATCTTCTCGCCTGCAATAAACGAATAGATGAACATCGTGATGAGTCCAAACAACAGGATGTAAAAGGTGAACTTGATGTTCGACATTCCCGGATTCTTCCATTGATTCACGGAGATGATGTAGAGCGCATAGAGCAGGGAAGAACACATCACCAGCGCAAAACCAGCCGTGCTCAACTTATCGTTTCCATCGCCCTGATAGAGCAAGCCCACACCCGATACTGCCAGGAGGATAGCCAGGGTAGTTGACCACGTCACCTTCTCATGAAAGAATACCGTCATCAGTATCGCCGTCATGATTGGATAGACAAAGAGGATGGTACTGGCAATACCTGCCGCCATGTAGTGGAAACTCACATAGAGTGTGGCAGAAGAAAGAGAGAACATGCAACCCAGCGTAGCGAGTCGGATCAGGTGTCCCCACTTTACCTTGAAACTCTCCTTGCGGAACAGCATCACCACGGCAAACATCGCCACCGCCAGGAGATAGCGGTAGATGAGTACCGAACTGGAATTGAATCCATCCCCATAAAGTTCCAACGTACCCAAAGGATTGGTACCATAACACACGGCAGCTACAACACCCGCCGCAAAGCCCTTAACTTTATTACTGCTTGTCATTGAATTAAAATGCTTTTTTTATTTTACTAAGTTTTTTCTTATACCTTATTATATAATATCATTTCTTTCGAGAATCTATTCTGAGAATCAATATCGAGAATCTATTCTGATAATTTAGTCGAGTAAGTGGAGGGAGTTTCACCCTCCCTTCTCTCGGAACCGTGCTTGACAGTCTCCCATCACACGGCTCTTCGTACTTAACTCTTTTGTTTCTTAGTTTATATT
>NZ_QSIG01000082.1:0-6843 GCF_003468525.1 Prevotella sp. AM34-19LB
ACTTCTTGAACTGGGTGTATCCATATCCGTCGGGATGCTCCTTCTTGTATGACTCGTGCAGGGCTTGAATGGTGAGGTAGCGGTTATGCGACAAGTCTGACACATATTCAGGCAACAGCCCGTCCAGCACCTGACGTTGGGAAGATGGGGCTGCTGTGGGTTTGGACAACTGGAGGAAAGATTCTATTTCCCCGTCACTCATGCGGCCTATCACGCCATAGGACAAACCTTGGGAATCCGCCAAGGTCTTGTAACGGTTCAGTACGCCACGTCCCATGTGTAGTTGCTCGCAAATGGTGCGTTGCGGTATTTTTGCCGCTAGCATTTGAAATGAACGTTTTAATTTGCTCATGTTTACATTACTTTGTGCCATATCTATACAGATTTAAAAATTCTTCTGCAAAGATAGGCGGTTATTATTATACATGAGCAGAACTTTACATCTTTTTGGTACCGATTGGGGCGCTATGATGGTACCGATTCAAGTGATACGATGGTACCGAATGCAGTGCTATGATGGTACCGATTCATGCGCTACAGTGGTACCGATTCGCCGATACTGTCAAATTTTAGCCATCACTTAGCAGCGCCATTGATTTCCATGCGATATTCAGCAGGAGCAAGATGGATGGTGCGCAACCATTCAAAGTAGTACCATTCCGTAAAACCCTCACAATAGATTTTGACGGTATATTCAAGCGGTCTCTGTTCCATGTTAACCTCCTTTCTTATTCGTCAATAAATATACTGCCCAACTGAGGCTTTGCTCCCAACTTACCTGCTCTGTAAGCATTGAGGATGGACACTTCCTTATGGAGACCGAAATCTTTGGCACGATAAATCTCTGTCGCTCCCGATTCGTTTTTGCTGGCAAAATACACCATATCCCTGCGGATAAAATCCTCGTCAAGAAGCATAAGACTATGAGTAGAGAATATCAATTGTGCCCGGTCTGAATTTACAAGGAATGTCTTGATAATATGGGTGAACAGGTCGTAATGCAGCGAGTTCTCCAACTCATCACACAGCAATGTCTGATTGTTTTTGATAAGTGTAAATAGCAATGCCGACAAACCGTACATACGGTTGGTACCTTCCGATTCCACCATGTTAGAAAGACTTCCCGTATAGAAAGGAGTCTTGTGGGTGAAGAACAATTCTTCTGTAGATATGCTCTTGTCCTGAGGTTCCGAGATATGTAAGATTTTTGCTATCTTTCTGAACTTCTCCATTGCTTCCTCAGAAACCTCACCTTTTTCTTCCTTGATGTATAAGTCGGAAATGTTGAAATCAGCCTTTTCAAGCATCTCGCAGATAAACTTCTTGCTGTCAGCATCCAATCTTACCACATCGTTAGCTAACTGTCCAAGATTATCATTCTTGCTGAGCAAAGGCATGAACTCGCTTTCAAAATAATTGAAGACTTTGTCAAGTTCAACATTCTTTTCAACGTTTGCATTCTTATAGGTTGTGAGTACCGTAGCATTGGAAATGCAATTTGACTCTATGAACAGTTTCTGTGTTGCAGACAACTTCAGCAATGGTCCGAAAGAAATTGAAGAATTGCTCTTGTCCTCATTCCAAGTACGCTCATAAAAGAGCGCACGGCGGTTATTGGGATAGAAGTACAGTTCTTCCTTATAAATCTTTTGGTTGTTCAAGGCAACGGAATATTCATATCTGACATCACCAATATAGAAAATCAATTCAAATGATGAGTTTCGGTTTCGGCTATCCTCATCCATCATGAATGGTGTCAGTCCTGTGCCTGTACCAGGTTTCTTGGAACGACTTGCAACCAAATAAAAAATGAACCAAGCCAAAGCTTTGAGGATGTTGCTCTTGCCAGATGCGTTTGGTCCGTAAACAACACCCAATTTGGAAATGCGAACACCTTTTATTTTAACAACAGCGTAGTCTTCATACGTTTTGTCAGCAGAAGCCGTAAAATCCAGCGTCTGCTCTTCTCTTATAGAAAGGAAATTCTTTACTTTAAATTGTAATATCATATCTTTCGTGCTTAAATTCGTAATTCTTTTGCAAAAATACAAAGAAAAGATGAGATATGCAGTTTTTCAGCATTAAATTTAAGAATATTTTTCAGAAAATCCGGCATGATAAAGGAATAAGTCTTTCAAGCATCGCAGATAAGGAAAACAGACGCATTTCATTGACAGGTCGTAACCCATTAGTGTCCCGTAAAAATCGGGACACTAATGAGTTCAAAAGGGAAACAGACATTCTTTCGCCATGCTCGTATAGGTCATTGAGAAATAGTACACAAAACTATTGAGACCGTTCCTTTATCGGTCTCGTCTGAAATCGTTGCGTCCGTCACCATGCCACCATGCGCCCAGGAAGGCGAGGATGGCACGGAAAACGACGTAGATAACGATGAGGTCAACAAATTCATTCATAAGCTTGATATTTAGCGAGTTATTCAATATATATTTACAACCGGAATGCCCAAACAGTTGGCTTTCTTGAAAGTGTAGTAGGTTCCACCCTTCTCTCTCCCATCATAGAAGGCAATGAGGAGGGATGCATTCTCAACCATGAACTCGTCTCGGTCAAGAAAACATCGGGTGTAATAGTATTCTGAAAGGATGATCACCTCATCTGCTGAAGCCATCAATCCATCATAAACCATCCTATCGCTGGGCTTGAACCTATCTGCCTGACCTCTGAAAGGCATGGCTGCGGTAAGCGTCATTCCTGGACAGGAAGGTTTCAGAGACTGCACAATCTGGGCTGCCATCAAGTCAATACCGATGGCGAATCCCGAAATAAAATTACTGATGCCATGCTCATAAGCTTCGAGGATGGCTTTGTTCAATCGCTCTCTTATAACCTCCTGCTGAGAGAAGTTGTAAAAGCGATGGCCTGTAAAGGCTGCCGAAACAGCCTTATCAAACTTTATCATGTTCTTTCTTTTCATTGCTGTACATATTTATATGATGTCTTGCCGAGGAAAATGCCGTTTGTTACGTGCGCCCCTACTTGTTCCAATTGTGCAGTGTAGGCACAGAATGAAGTGCCGGTAGTGACCACATCGTCCCAAATGCAGACTATTTTGTTTTTGAAGAAGTTAGCATCCACCTCTATATTATTCTTTTCCTTCAAGCGCTTTGCTCGCTCTTCCTTCTTGACCTTTGTGCCATGAACTGCGGTACGTTCGCCAACAACCTTGACATGAGAAAAGCCGTTGATTGCTCCTGAAAACTTGCAGACAAGTTCAGAAAAGTTCTTGTTGCGTGCCTCGTTACGCTCCTGGCTACTTGCAGGAACGCAAGAGAAGACAACGCTGCGAACCTTACGACCAAACTTCTTGACAAGCATCTTTGCCACGCACTTCGCCACATCAGCATGGTTTCGACCATCCTTGAAATCATAGATAACCTGGCGGTCGAAGAAAGCATCCATACCGATGTTCTTGATACGTACCGGATAATAGCGGAAAAAGCTGCTCAACTCCTTATCCTCCTGTCCCTTGATGTAAACCTGTACCATGTTCATTGCTTTAAGTGTTGTTACTTGGCAGGTAGCAGCCATCAACCACTACCCACCGAGAAAAATGTTTTCAATCGTAAAGTCTGCTGAGGAAAGCCTGCAACTCTCTGTCGAAGATTTCAGAAAGCTGACATGGTTGGAATGGCTTTCTCTGCTCCACTCTGACCTTGCCGAGTCCGAACTTGGTTGCGTCCAACTCCACGCTTGCCATTTCATTGGCAGAAATGTAGCTGTACTCAGTCTCAGCCAGACCTACAACGATGCCAAAGAGCACAAAATCATCATTTTCTCGCTGTCCTTCAAGAATGTACCAGCGAGCGTTGCCGATGAAAAACACTGCGATGCAAACTGCATCCTTCTTCTTGCTATCCTGGGAATAGAGCGGATAGTCCTGCATTGCCTTCTCCAATTCTGGAGTAATCAGGCGGTTGTTGAAATCTTTTGCCATAGTCTCTAAATTTTTTCTCCCTTTCGTTAAGTTCTTTCGGACTTGGGATCGGGAAGCTTTTTCTGCTTTTCAAAGTGCGTACAAGGCAATAAGGCAAGTCTGACGGGAAGAATACTCTTTTGCATGTTTCATGGAAAAGGAAGATTGTTACCGAATCACGACTTGCTATTTGCCAGATACGCGATAACTTTGCAGAAAAAGAATCCCGAAATCCCAAAGACGATACGGAAGCAAAGACTTCTGGTTTCAGTAAGAAGAATATAGTATAACTGGGAATGACTGAAGGGATAAAAAAAGCTGGGTGGGAATAGTCCAAGCAAGTATCAACAGTTTAAAAAGCCAGCGTGTTGTTCCTTCGTAAGTCGATATAATCGGCCTGCGAAAGAACAACACCCTGGCTAACTGTTCATGCTTACTGGACTATGGTGTGGGCGAAGATTATAAAGAAGGAAAGCCGAAAGATTTATAAGGAAAGACAGAATGCCTATAAAGAGGAAGACCAGGATATTATAATAAGGTGGAAGGGAGGGAAAATGAAGGAGGATGCTGTGAGCCAGTGCCCTTCTCGACGAATGGACATGCAGTAGTGTCAAACTGATTAAGTGGGAATCGCTTGCGTCCCACCTACTCAGTTTGTAAGATACCGCATGTCGTTTCGTGGGCACCTTCCGACTGAGGGGCTTTGCACTTACGTCATGCTCTGCTGACATAAATGCAAAGTCTATCAGGTGGAACTCCAGTAGCATCCTTCATGGCGTGGGGCGAAGCATTATCAGGGAAAATCAGCCGATTATCACTATTAAAACAGCTCATTTTGGTTAAAATCCGCATGTTTATACCATTTTTTTTACTGCTACGCAAAAAGATTTCGCACTATTTTTGTATCTTTGCACCCGAATTAGACAAATAAAAAGTAAAAATATAAAAATCCTATACGGAAATGAATTTAAATATGCACATAACATCACAATCATTCGTTCAGAGCTATCGACGCTTTGAACGGAATAGTTATGTACATACATCAAGTACATCAGATACAGCCGGTATAGGATTCCCAGATCATTATTCGCATAGTTATTTCTATCGGGCATCGTAGCAGCGTGCCCCAAAGAGAACAAAGATAATATTGAAGAGTTGGAGTTTCCTTGCCGGGAGAATCCAACTTTTTCTTTTTAGCCAAATGCTTGCATCTGCTCTGACAAGGCGAGAAAAAGCTGGATAAAATCCAACCATTTTTTACGTTTAAAATGAAAGAACTATGCCAGCAAATAAGAATGCCTTAATAAGGTACAAAACTATAGACAACTGTTTAAGAAACAGATACAGAAGATGGACTCTCGATGATCTCGTGGAAGCATGCAGCGATGCTCTCTACGACATGGAAGGAATCACCAAAGGAGTATGCGCCAGAACTGTTCAGATGGACATACAGATTATGAGATCTGACAAACTTGGCTACAATGCTCCTATCGAAGTTTATGATAGAATATACTACAGATACGCTGATCCAGACTACTCTATCACTGAAATGCCTTTATCCATAGAGGACTGTAAGCTGATAAAGAAGGCTATCATTCTTCTTGAAAACAAGAAGGATAAGAACAACGAAGACACCATCCAGGTGCTCAACAAGGTACAGGATAGACTCAAATCTATTCTGAACTTTGTGTAAGGATAAAGGAGGGAAATTATGAACGAACATCAACGAGACATCGTCTTACAAGAAAGCTAAAAGGCTTCTTTTCTAGCAAAACTGCCTGAAGAGAAGCCTTTCTTATGTGGAGCTTCAAGTAGGATTCGGACCTACGACCTGCTCATTACAAGGGAGCTGCACTACCACTGTGCTATTGAAGCATTTGGGAGTTTGATGGGGATCGAACCCACGACCACCAGAGCCACAACCTGGCACTCTACCAACTGAGCTACAAACTCCATATAAACTCCAGATGGATTCGAACCACCACCTCCAGATCTGAAATCTGGTATGCTACCAATTACACCATGGAGTTGTTTTTTTAACTTGTCGCCCCAGAAGGAATCGAACCTTCGCTAACAGGACCAAAACCCGTTGTGCTACCATTATACCATAGGGCAAGTTGAGTTCGGGAGGTAGGACTCGAACCTACGAAGTCATCAGACAGCGGATTTACAGTCCGCCCTCGTTGCCACTGGAGCACTCCCGAATTTTAAAGTGGAGCCTCGTGGAGTCGAACCACGTTCTCGGGATTTTCAGTCCCGCGCATACACCAAGTCTGCCAAAGCTCCTTATTGATGTTGCCCCAGATGGAATCGAACCACCACTTACAGATCCAGAATCTGCCGCACTACCGTTATGCGATAGGGCAAGTTTGCGGAGGCTAAAGGATTCGAACCTTTGAGACGTTGCCGCCTGCCGGTTTTCAAGACCGGTGCAATAGACCAACTCTGCCAAACCTCCAATGTTGTGACTCGTGAGAGACTCGAACTCCCGACACCGACGTTCGTAGCGTCGTGCTCTGATCCAACTGAGCTAACGAGCCAATGTGCGGAAGCAGAAGGATTTCGCTGAGAATCGCCTGACGCTCGGCATAATCCAAGCAAGCTTGGCTTCTGCGCTCGCTGAAGGCGATTTCGAACCTTCGGAACCTTTCGGTTCGGCACGTTAGCAGTGTGCTGGTTTAAGCCGCTCACCCATACTTCCTTGTTTTGACGATGCAAAGGTAGAAAGGGAGAGTGAAGTCTTTTTTCGTAGCCCTTAATTCCGCAACACTATAGTTTAACATTATTTATAAGTGCCTGAGCAACAAAAAGTTGCCCAGGATTTTGCCATGTCAGAATTTTCACTTACCTTAGTGTTGCGAAAAGAAGACAAGCAAAACTCTAATATGACATGCAAAGATACAAAT
>NZ_QSIG01000083.1:0-6803 GCF_003468525.1 Prevotella sp. AM34-19LB
ATTGGATTTCACCTACAAAGATACAAAAAATATCGGAGATTACCAACTTTTTTAGGCACTATTTCTTATCCCGAACTGAGGTATCATTGTGGTAAAATGGGGAAGAAAAGGGGGAAAAATAGGGGTGGAATGCTTAAAATATTTAAAATTTAAGGCATTTTGCTAAAAATAACGGAGCAAAAACATTCTATTTCAAAAAAAAGCTTTACCTTTGCAGCGGTATATATACAAATTGGTAACGATAATATAGAAACTAAGAATGATAAAATGATAAAAAGGAGAGTGAAGGCAAGACCTAAGTCAACAACATACACTGGCTACTTCGTCGAGCTTGACCTTTCTAAAATATATAATGAGTTAGACAACATAAGTTTAATTAAATTTTTATAAAAAATGAAAAGACAATTAACTAGTATTTTGCTCTTCTCTGCCCTCTTGATGGGTGGAGCTAGCACTTTCGTATCTTGTACAGATCACGAAAGCGACAGTGCTTACGACACTAGCGTTTCTCAGATCGCAAAACTGACCGAATTGAACAAGTGGTTGGGCGAATTGAAGGAGACCAACCCTGATTTGGCATCTGCCATTGATGCTCGTATCCAGGCAAACATGGAAGTTATCAAGGACGGTGTTTTTGCTGATAAGGAGCGCATCGAGGCAGCTATCCAGGGTTCTCAGGCTTACCAGAATCTTAAGGGAACTGTAGAAGGAGTTGATTCTCGTGTCTCTGCACTTGAGAGATTGCGTTTGACAGATTCTATCGCTGCAAAGAAGATTACAGACGCTTTGAATCAGCGTCTTGATTCCGTTTCTGGTAGCTTGAATAAAGCACTCAATATCTTGCTTGAGCAGAAGCTTGATGGTATTACCGTTAATGCTACAGAGAATCCTGTAACTGGTTATTGGAATGCTTCATTCACCGGTTTGAATTTGAAGTTGGCTTCTTCTTTCTATGGTGTTGCTGCAGAGGGTAACGAGGATTGGGATGTAAAGGCTAATCAGGTGCTCGGTAAGGGCGGTAATGCTGGTTACCTCTATGTTTCTTTGAACCCAACAGAGATTGATCCTTCTTTGGTTAAGGTAGAGTTGGTTAACAGCCAGGGTGAGCCAGCTAAGGGCTTCGAGCTTGGTGAAATCGACAATACTGATAAGGTATTGACTTTTGGTACAAAGGCAGCTACTGTTTCTGCTAATGGTTTCTATCAGGTTCCTGTTATTGCTTCTGATCCTCAGAACGATGGCGTTGAATTCGATAAGGGCGCTTTGGCTGCTGCTGCAAAGAATGCTCTTAATGAGTTGAGAAATCCAAAGGAGAATGATTTGGATTTGAGCATGATTGCTTCTGCTTTGTATAAGAATATCCCAGTATTGACAGCATACGGTGTTAAGGCTGAGTATTACTTGTATAATCCAGATACACAGAATCTTGAGCTTCATAAGACTATTAAGCATGCTGTTAGCGACTATGATATCGCTGCTGTTGCTGTTAAGCCAGTTTCTTTCAACTTCTTGAAGGACAATGCTACTCTTGACAAGCTTTCAGATTGGGCTGTTGAGAACTTCCGTTTGCCTTCTTTGTCAAGCAAGTTGGATAAGTTCGCAGATGCTCTTGACGTAAAGGTTACTCTTTCTGCAGACAAGCAGAATATTAATGTTTATACAATTGTTGCATTAACTGATGTTAAAGTTCATTATGAGGAGGCTACTAATGAGGCTTGGTTCGAAAAGCAGGATGGTACTAAAATTGAGGGTTCTGAAATCAAGAATGTATCAGAAGTTAAGGAGATAAACACAGGTGTAGGTTCTCAGAATGTTTACAAGATTACAACAACTGATAATACAATTGCTGATGTAGTTGATGAGTTGAATACTCAGATTGCTGGTAAGTTGGAGCCTATTAAGAATGATATCAATAAGGTAGGTGACAAGTGGGAGAACGTAATCGCTAAGGTTAACCCATTGTTGAAGAAGGTAGCTTCTAAGATTGGTAGCGCTAATAAGTTGTTGCAGCCAACTATCCTTTATGTTGATCAGAATGGCAACCCTAACACTCTTAGCACAATCGGTGGTCGCCTCGGTACTCGTTTCGTAGGTACAGGTGCTACTACTCTCTATCCTACATCTTGGACAGCTGAGCTCTTGGCTCCTGCTTACAAGAAGTCTATCTCTGTAAAGGCTGTCAAGGACGAAAATAAGGGCGGTGCTACTGTAACATTGACTGATGGTAAAACATCTGCTGCTGAGCCATTCGATGGTTCAATCAACAAGGTAATCTTCAATGCTACAAAGACAGGTGAGTACATTATCGTTTACAAGGCTATTGACTACTCTGGTGTTGAGGTTGAGAAGACATTTAACGTTGTTGTAGAGTAATTTAAGAAAAATATCGTTGGTGGCAAGCTTGCTTGCCGCTAGCCAAATCTTAAAAACAATATTTTAAAATAATTAGATTAAAGATTATGAAATTAAATAAAGTAATACTGTCAGGTGTTGTTGCTTTGAGTTGCGTTAGTGCGTCAGCTCAGGAAGCAGATAAGACTGTAAATGTCTTCACTCCACATTGGTATGCACAGGCTCAGATTGGTGGCCAGTACACATTGGGTGAGATCGGTTTCGGTAAGTTGTTGTCTCCAAATGTTCAGGTAGGCGTAGGTTATAACTTCAATCAGGTTGTTGGTGCTCGTTTCTCTTTGAATACATGGCAGAGCAAGGCTGGTCAGAATGTGGCTGGCAACGTTTACAAGTGGAAGTGGAACTATGTAGCTCCTATGGTTGACGCTACATTCAACCTCACAAACCTCTTCTGCGAGTACAACCCAGACCGTTTGGTTGAGGTTGGCGTATTCGGTGGTATCGGTGCTAACATCGCTTGGGGTAATGACGAGGCTGCTGATGCTAAGGCTGCTATCTTGAAGAGTGATGCAGCGACTGAAGCTCTGAAGTACGGTGCTACTCCATTGGAGAACCTTTGGGATGGTACAAAGACTCGCTTCGTTGCACGTGTAGGTGCTAACGTTGACTTCCGCGTAAGTGATCGCGTTAAGTTGGGCGTTGAGCTTTCTGCTAACACATTGAGCGACAAGTACAATTCAAAGAAGGCTGGTAACCCAGACTGGTACTTCAACGCATTGGTAGGTGTAAAGGTTGCTCTTGGTGAGACTCATACCACTAAGGTAATCCCTGCTCCAAAGCCAGTAGAGAAGATCATCGAGCGTATCATCGAGAAGCCAGCTCCAGCTCCAGCTCCTAAGGTTGAGTCTAAGGTAGTTGAGGAGAACTTCCGTCGTGATATCTTCTTCCCAATCGGTAACACAAACATCGCTAAGTCTCAGACTACTAAGATCGCTGAGATCGTAGAGTACATGAAGGAGAACCCAGATGCTAAGATCACTTTGACTGGTTATGCAGATAAGGGTACAGGTTCTGCTGCATTCAACGATAAGATTGCTGCTCGCCGTGCTCAGACTGTTTACAACACACTCGCAGCTAAGGGTGTTGCTAAGAGCCGCATGATCAAGGAGTCTAAGGGTTGCCGCGTTCAGCCTTTCGAGGAGAACGATATGAACCGTGTTACAATCTGTATTGCTAAGTAATTTAGCTCTATATAGAATTAAATAGTTCATTAAATTTTATAACCGATCTTCATTCTTACTATGTAAGCTTTGGAGACCGGTTATTTTTTGTAACTAAACAGTATTAGAATGAAGAAAAGATTGTTTCTGCTCCTCTTGGGGTGTGCTACCATGCTCGGTGCTCAGGCTCAGTTGAGTGGTGCTGGCTACTACCGTGTGAAGAACGTTTCTACCGGTAGATATATGTCGCTTTCCGACAATCATAGTAGAGGTGTTAACTTCGCTTCAACCAGTGCGGATTGTGGCGCCATGGCTACCAGCTCTATTTGGGAGGACATCTCGCATGACCCGGGAAGCGTGTTCTATCTGGATCATATCAGCGGTGAAAGCTACAATGTGGTTGGTCAGGGAACCAGCCTTTATGGCATTATCCAGTATTACATCTACCTCTCTCCGGTTGGCAATTACTACAAGGCTTGGCAGCAGGATAGTGGTCAGCGTATCACGCTTACCGATAAGAAGTCAAGCAAGGCGGTGAGCTATGTAACTACTACGGGTACTTATAGTACTTGGAATATTATGCCTATCAATACATCTGATAACTATATTGGTGTAAAGCCAACCGTTACGGTTGGCGATAAGCATTATGCTGCCGTCTTTGCCGGTTATCCTTATACGCTGGGTGCTGGTATGAAGGCATACTATGTAACTAAGGTCATCGAATCGGAAGGTGTGGTTATCATCAAGGAGTTGACAGGTACCATTCCTGCAAAGACCCCAGTGTTGATAGAGTGTGCTTCTACAGATGTCAGCAAGAATCAGGTAACACCTGTTGTAAGCGATGCAGCTGTGCCATCTGATTTGGCTGCCCAGGTGAAGGGAGTTTACTTCTGTATTGGTAATCCTTGGTCTGGTCATTTCAACTCAGTGAAATTTGATGCTTCCAGTATGCGAGCATTCTCAGCCAACTCTTATGGCTATATCGCTATGACTACCTCGAAGGATGCGCTCAAATCTGTGAATATCGACCAGGAGGATGGTAATGGAGATAACTTGAGCGTTTTGGCTATCCCTGCCAACAGCTGGTATCTCTCTGTTTCTTCTTCAGCTCCATCCGAGATGAAGATGGTTACCGCCGAGCAGTATGCTACAGGCATTAAGGACATCACCGTGAAGCCTGCCTCATTATATAATGTATATACTCTTGAAGGTGTGCAGATTAAGAAGAATGCAACTTCTATCAGCGACTTGCATCAGGGAATTTACATCATAAATGGCAAGAAAGTCGTTATTAAATAAATAAAAAGCCCTAAACTCTTGTGAGTTTGGGGCTTTTTGCGTAACTTTGCACCGTTTTTTAATGAAAATCAAAAATTTATGAGAAAATATGTAATTGCATTGGCAGCAGCGCTGCTGCCGACGATGGGTATGTTTGCACAGGTGAACGGTGCAGGTAATACAGATAAATGGATTAAGAATGTGGATGCCTCTGTAACGTTGGGTACCACGGGTGTGGGTGTTGATGTGGCTGTGCCTATCAATGAAATCTTCCAGGTTCGTACGGGTTTCTCCTTTACTCCCCGTGTGCATGCTACCATGAACTTTGCGGTTCAGGTGGGTGATGAGAAGGAGAGTGAGCAGGTGCAGGCAGAGAAGTTCAATCGCCTCGCTGACATGCTGGAGGAATATACCGGTACCAGAGTAGGAAATAGCATCGATATGGTGGGTACTCCAACGATGAACAACTTCAAGTTGCTCGTAGATGTTCATCCGTTCCGCAACAAGAACTGGCACGTTACTACCGGTTTCTATTGGGGACCATCAAAGATTGCCAAGGCTGAGAATGCAGTCTATGATGGAACCTCTCTGGTAGCTGTAAGTATGTACAACAACCTCTATGAGCGTGTGAAGAACTCTTATGAGAACTTTGTACCTTATATCTCTGTAGGTGATCAGCCGTTGGTAGCTGACAAGGAGCTCTATGATAAGTTTATGAGTTATGGCAGAATGGGTGTAACTCTGGGCGAGCGCAAGGATGGTACTCCATTCCGTCTGGAGCCGGATGCTAATAATAATGTATCTGCCACTATCAAGGTAAACAACTTCAAGCCTTACTTAGGTTTCGGTTATGGTGGCAAGCTTTTCAAGAATAGCGATGATTATTATGTTTCCTTCGATGCCGGTGTCTTGTTCTGGGGTGGTACTCCAAAGATCATGACCAACGATATCCAGAAGGTTACCTTTACAGCTAACGAGGATTACACAGAGGCAGTGAAGCATGTAACCATAGAACCAGGTGTGGATTTGGCGAAGGATGTGAAGAACGTACCGGGTAAGGTAGGCGACTATGTGAAACTCTTGAAGAGCTTTAAAGTTTATCCTGTAGTAGAACTTCGCTTGACCCGCCGAATCTGGGTGAAATAAGGTAGGATGTGTGCCTACACACCCAGATGGCTTAAAAACGCAATTTGGGGCGAAAATAGGCGATTTGAGGCGTAAAAGTGTTTAAGACTGTTAAATAATGGCGGTTTTTGAAACTTTTCTCTCCGAAAATTTGGTGGTTTCGCAAAATGTTAGTACTTTTGCACTCGCTTTTGAGAAATCACTTCTCTTAGCAATATAAGAAAGTTAGTGCAAGTCGAATACAATGAAACTTGTTTCAATTGTTGAGGCGCAGCCTAACTTGCGAAGAAAGAGTTCTTTGAAAGATTTTACATAAACAGACAAGTAGTACAAGAAGCGGTTAACTTCTTAGAGATAAGAAAGTTGACTGGGTAAAAGAAACGAACCGTCAAGTAATTGACAAGTCAGGTTTACTAAGCTTCAATAAACGAAAAGGATATTCGTCCTAAGTACAGACAACAAACACCGATTTTCTTCTTCGGAAGGAAAGAAGTAAAAATAATATTTTGCAATGGAGAGTTTGATCCTGGCTCAGGATGAACGCTAGCTACAGGCTTAACACATGCAAGTCGAGGGGAAACGACATCGAAAGCTTGCTTTTGATGGGCGTCGACCGGCGCACGGGTGAGTAACGCGTATCCAACCTGCCCACCACTTGGGGATAACCTTGCGAAAGTAAGACTAATACCCAATGACGTCCATAGAAGACATCTGAAATGGATTAAAGATTTATCGGTGATGGATGGGGATGCGTCTGATTAGCTTGTTGGCGGGGTAACGGCCCACCAAGGCGACGATCAGTAGGGGTTCTGAGAGGAAGGTCCCCCA
>NZ_QSIG01000084.1:0-6800 GCF_003468525.1 Prevotella sp. AM34-19LB
AATAATTGAGAATCAAGAAGATACGAGGTTAATTAACTATAAAGAGCAAAAGAAAAATGCCCAATTCAGTTGTTTGCTTCCCTAATTAAGTTTTCGGACGGCCTCCCCCATATCATCTGTCTCAAATCATTTATTTTCAGTCTTTTTTCTGGTGGATAAATATATTGTTCGTGTTTCAATATCTCTTCAATCGTAAAACGAGCTGCTTTAACTTTTGCAGGAACACCCATTACAATTGAATAAGGAGGACAAGACTTGGTTAAAACCGCACCGGCTGCAACAACACTTCCTCGTCCAATAGTTACACCTTTAAGAATCGTAACATTCGCACCACACCACACATCGTCTTCTATAATAACATCTTTATCATTCTCTGGCAATTTCTCATTTACAGCAGCAATAGGCTTACCGATATAATCAATTCGGTGATCACCAGTTATTATAGTTGTATTTGGACCAAAAATGACATTATCTCCTATAACAAGACGTGCTTCTGTACTATAAAAAGTTGACCCATGCGATATATTTACATTATCACCAATCTTGAAATTTTCAAGTCCTGCATATTTAGAACATAATGTATCAATTTTTAATTGTTTCCCACAAGCCCCCATCTGCGATAAATAATAAAGTTTTAAAACCTTATTAAGAAAACGGCAGGAAAAGAAATATAAAAAAGCTATTATCTTGATAGCTTGAAGTTTAAAAGTTTCTACTATCATAGCAATTCTTTTTCTATAGTAAACAGTTCACGAAGATTAGAATAATCAGTATTTGCAACATTATCCTTATATTGACCTAATACATCTTCTAAGTGATGCAGCATATAATCAAGGCCATCGTATATTCCGTCATCACTATTTTCCATAATCAGTCCATCATATAAATTACGCACTTGTTCTGAGGCAGAAGCATAATTAGTTACAATGGGAACTAAACCTAACATTTGGGCCTCAGTAACAGCCATAGGCTTACCCTCATACCTAGAAGGAAGAAAGAATATATCGCATTTAGCCTCAATATTCAAAGGATTATTATATGCACCTAAAACACGAACATAATTGTTTAGGTCAAATTTATCTACCATGGCTTTAAGATTATTTAAATCAGGACCATCACCTATTATAAACCAAATTAGATTTTCTATTTCCCCTTGCTTTTTCAACCTTGCCAATGCTTTAATGCCTCTATCTAAGCCTTTATGCGGAAAAGAAATCCTACAAACTGACACCATTTTAACTTTACCTTCCACTTCATCAAAAAGTTTGGCAACATTACGTGGAACAGAAAGTCCAGCTCTTTGTTTTACAACTTCAGAACTTAACAAGTTTTCTATCATTAAAGACTTATTTGCAATCTCAGGAGCTATACTTTTGAAATTCTGCAAGCATTTTTCTGAAACAAGAACAATCTTATCTACTTTTTTAAAAAATGGCATATCTATATCTATAAACATTTTTGCAGCACCATAATCAACATGAATCCATGCTATTTTCTTTTTTGCACAAGTCTTTTTCACTAAATAATACAAAGACCATCTCTCCATAAAGGATATTGCAACATCATATTCTTTTGGATTTTTTCTGCAAAACTTAACTATATCATTTTCCATATATTGACTAGCAGAAGCACCTCCACGCCATTTACTCTTAAGATAATAGTACAGAGATTTGAGAGAAAAAGCTTTAATCCATTTATAGAAACCATGAGGAAGCGGCATTGCCAAAGGAAGTATATGCACATAACTGGGTATTAAATTGGCAAAAATACCAGGAGCATATTGCATTTGCAAATCAACCTCATACTTATTACGATCTAAAGCTCCCAATAATGATAAAAGACTAGTAGTTGTACCTCCTATTATCATTTCTGGATAAATTATCAAAATTTTCTTTTTCATATGTTATCTTATTTTAATTTGAAGCATCCATCTTCTAACAGCATTCAAAAGTCCAAAGTTAGAATGGATATAGAACAAATATATAATCGTTTCTTTCCAGCCATATGCATGGATTATTTCTTTAAGAGGTCTGCACCCCAACAAATGCAGACAAAGGTCAAAACAACCACACGACATCATAAAACGATTTATTTTACAATTTATTTTCAAGTATAACATTTTTCTTTCAAAAGTCATTGGCTTATATGTTATACTATTTTGATTCTCTGTAAGAACATACAACTTATCTAATATTATCTTATATTTTTTTGCATACAATGATGCCTTCAAATTAAACATTGCATCATTACCAACAGGAATCTCATCAAAAAGAAGACCATGCTCCTTGATCAATTCATACGAAATGACTTTATTCCATGGCATCCAACAACCAAATCTAACAAACTTGTCATCTACCAAAGCTTTTTCATAACATCGATTGATACCATCAGCTCGGCAAGTCTTTCCTATGACATTAGAAGCAATATTAAAGTATAAAATATCATATTTTTCTGTTAGTTGCTTGTCTAACACATCAAAGGCTTGGGGCTGATAGTAATCATCTGCATCAGCAAAAAGAACCCATTTTCCTCTAATATAGTTCAACCCAATATTTCTTGCAAAGCCAGCACCCAGTCCCTCTTTAGTTAAAACTAATTCAACATTGCTTTTAAAATTAGCCTTTTCTAAATTCCAATCAACAATTGTTGACGAACTATTGTCATCCACAACCACAACCTGAATGTCCGCACGTTCAGGTATAGATTTCAAACAACGTTTCAATAAATCAGGAGAATTTTTATGAGGAATTATAATAGAATACTTTATTTTTTGTTCCATAATTTAGCCTTTACATAATTAATCAATAGTAACTTCTCGGATTTTTTAACACCAAGAATAAAGGTAATTGCAATATTTCCTAAACTCATAAGAATGGAAGACGAAAGTAAACCCACTATGTTATCTTCAAAAAACGACTTAACATAATATGAGAACGCTGAACAAAATGCACAAAGCACCATACATCGTAATAAAACGTCATTTATATAAATATGCCATTCATATGTTTCCACGTACTTCTTTAGTAAATAGAAACGGTAAAAAACAGTTATAGAGTATGTAACCAATGAAGGCATGACAGCTACATAAGGTTTACATCCCATTTTTAGCAATAAATATGCGATGGGTAATTCCATTAATAAAATAACACATATACCGATTTGAAACGCTTTCATATTACCAGTGGCCTGAATAGCCACAGAAGCCGTACCACTTACCGAATATATCAATGATACAATGACAGAAAGAATCATAAATTCTGAGGCATATAAAGGAACATTTCCAAGCCATATTTTCAATACATAATCAATATTTAATACGACCGGCAAACTTATCAACATCATCAAACAAAACGAACACCGTGCACCTACATACACCAGATTTGAGCTTCTAGCAATATTACCTGCTGCATATTGTTTAGTTATCTGAGGATTCAATGCCATTCCAAAGTTATTAACAAATGTTGAAAGCAAACTGCTAACCTGCATACCTATAGCTCTAGCTGCATTTACTGCGGGACCAAAGAAAAGATTTAATACTATATTAGATAATTGATCCTTCATCGTAAATCCCATATTACCTAAAACAGCCCAACCTGCGAAAGAAAATATATGCATAAATTGCTTTTTTTCAAAGGTCATTCCTGTATTAATCTCATTGAAATGCCGTTTACAATACAATGTATAACTAAATCTAATAGATATGCTAACTAGACACTGCAAGATTGCATATACAATTAATTTATCCCAAGGTAGAAACAATAAAGAGAATACTATCAGTAACTTTAGAACTACCTCAAGAATACTAATATATGCAAATGCACTCATCTTTTCATGTGCTATAATAACTGCATTATATGGAACACTTATAACATTGACTACAAATACAAAAATAGATCCTTGAAATACCCAATTAGCAGCAAACATTCTTGCATCTGGTATATTCATTTTGAAGTTTAAGAACCACAAGCCAATTGTCTCAGCTATAGCAACAACTATTAATGCTAAGCAAACATGAACAGCTAAAGTTGTTCCAAATATCTGTTTTAAACTATCTAGATTTCCTTTCCCTAATTCAAAGGAGATAAAACGTTGAGAAGCAGAAGTCAAAGATGTGCTTAAAAATGACATCATTGTAACAACACCGCCAACAACATTATATATTCCAAAATCTTCTATACCTAATACCTGCAATACAACTCTACTAGTATATAAACCTATGCTCATCGTAAGAAACATACGTAAATATAAGAGCAAAGTATTCTTCAGAAGTCTTTTATTTTGTTTATCAATTTGTGACATTACTATTTACTTTTATCATCTATTCTAAATTATTAAATATTATCACTAGAATAAACGCAGTCTATTTGACAATTCTTATTAAAACCGATCTAGAATGTACAATTAATAGAATTTTTATAGATGAGCATGCGCATAGTTCCATCTGGATTGCTGGCATCAAACTCAACCTCGCCTTCAAAACCTATAGTCTTCTACTACAAGCTCAGATTATTCCAGGATGATAAATTCCATACCCATTTTGACGTTTTATTCTAAGTTCTTATTTCAAATCATTTCCTCCGTGTTGCGGCATAACCGCCAATAACGGCATAACATAACAGTGGGATAAGAAAGGCAACAGCCATGCTGCCTGTGGTATCAGCTATGTATCCCATCAATACCGGAGCTATCGCACCTCCAACTATCATCATAATGAGCAAGGAGGAAGCAAGTTTGGTCTGAGTTCCCGCATCTCTCAATGCCAATGAGAAGATGGTGGGAAACATGATGCTCTCTCCCAAATACAGGGCGAAGAACGCTATGAGGGATATGGTTCCATTACATACCACCACTATCAATGTGGCGATAAATGTAAGGATGGCACAGCCCAGAAGCACCAGCTTCGGCTGGATATAATTCATTGCTACACCACCAGCCAGTCTTCCGACAAAGAATAATCCCATTCCACCAAAAGCGAGATAAAGACTGGCGGTCTGCTTCTCTATATGAATGCTCTCTTCCGCATAGTTGATAAAGAAACTGTTCACACCCGTCTGAGCTGCCACATACAGGAAGAGGGTAAGCATGCCGAAAGCGAATGCCATCGCCTTCATCGGCTTCTCCTCTATCTTCTCGTTCGTATCTACCTCATGCGCTCTTCTCGGGTCAGGCAATGTTATTCTTGACAGGATCAATGCCACAGAAAGCACAAAGATACCCACCAGGGCGTATGGAATGGCTATGTTGACACCAGAAAACAGCAGTTGTCCGCCAACCAGTGGTCCCACTATCCAACCTATGCCATTGAGCGACTGCGACAGGTTGATTCTACTCTCCGCCTTATCGGGATGTCCCAATACCGTGGTATAAGGATTGGCACTCGTCTCCAGACAGGTTAAGCCGCACCCTATCACGAATAAAGACAGTACGAAGAAGTAGAAGCTGTTGATTTCACTTCCCGGGATGAACATCAGGGAACCGATACCGAACAGAACCAGTCCGGTAATCACTCCCCTACGATATCCCCACTTCTGGATAATCTTTCCGGCTGGCAATGCCATCAGGAAATAGGCGCCATAAACGGCAGCCTGCGTCAGTGCCGACATCGTCTTGCTGATATGGAAGGATTCCTGAAAATGAGGATTCAACACCTCCAGGATGCCATGGGCAAAGCCCCACATGAAGAAGAGGCTGCTGATAATGAGGAAGGGAACCAGATAGTTATGCCCTTCGTATCTGAAGATGGATGGCTTCATCATGATTCTCTGCAAATTCCTTACTATCCTTTACAACCAGGGCAAGATAGCCACCGCCACCTGCGCCCGGCATCTTCCATGCCAGCACATCATCCAGAGCACTGTAATGATCAATCATCGGCTGCACACTCGCCTCCGGCTCTATCACACCATTGACTGATGGATTTACCATACCAGGGAACATGGCTATCTGGGCTTCGAAAGATGCCTTGTATGCTGCTACAAAGGCATCGAGATTGTGTGCCAGAATTGCACTCCAACATGCATCTGCAGCATCAGCCAAAGCCTTTACCTTTGCAGGAGTAATATCCTTGCCTTCTACGACACTACATCCAGGACGTCTTGGTTCCATCGGTATCATCACCAAATGGTCTTCGAGGAAGCGGAGGGTCATCTCGTCCTGAGTACTTTCTATCTTCTCAGGCCAGAAGTTATTATTGTAATAATGACGCACCAAGCCTGGAACACAAATGCCTATGGAATCCTGGGCTCCGGAAATGATGCCATCGTGTCGCTCTGGGTTATTCTCAAAGCAGAATACCAATCGGGCGAGCATCTCCGGATCCATTTTAGGGAGTTTCACCGGCCATATCTTCTTGATCATATTACGGGTAGATGTAGAGAGACCGCATCTGTCACGTACATCAAAAGTCGGCTCCAATGAAATGGTAATCGCCCATCCCGGATGATATAGACTCACATAAGGCTGGTCTATCCATGTACCTGCCAAATCCAGTCGGGTAGGAATACCTGCATCTTGTGCCGTATTATCAGAAGTAGTCGATAAAGCCTTCTTCAAGCCGGATGAGGAACGTGCCTTTAAACCTTCATGAGGTGTGCGCTGAAGTTCGACATACTCGATGCCTCTCTCTGCACATATCCTGCGCTTCTCTGCAGAACCGCCTTCTGCATTTACAACAAACACATCAGGTTTTACCTTATCAAGTGTTGGGAGAAAGTCGATAACTCCACTTCCTTCATTGATATACGCATCCTTCACTGCCTTGATGTTCTTGACCATGAAGAGTCGTTCTTCCTGTGGGAACA